>NZ_JAQISN010000002.1:600000-819182 GCF_037450285.1 Erwinia sp. SLM-02
CTGCGCCTGTTCCGTAAGGGCTTTATGGTCGGCATCAGCAACCCAAAAGATCTGCTGTTCTTCGCCGCGCTGTTCCCGAACTTTATTGACGCCAGCCAGCCGCACGCGCTGCAGTTTGCCACCCTGGCAATCACCTGGGCCGCGCTGGATTTCAGCATTATGTTCAGCTACGCCTGCGCCGGCCGTCGCCTGTCCGGGCTGTTCTCTAATCCGAAGCGGCTGCGGATGCTTAACCGTTCAACCGGCAGCCTGTTTGTCTTCGCCGGTGGCGCACTGGCCATCTCCGCGAAGTAACCTTTCAGGGCCGCCTCACAGCGGCCCTGCTGTTTTACAGCGGGGAATTTATGCGCTTTTGATTCTGCCGCTGGCGCGGGCATAGGCAAACAGCCCGCCGGCCGCAACGATGTTCGCCAGCTCGCCCGCCGGGTCGATAGCCACCGTTTCACCGCTGTCCAGCAGCGTGACGGTCTGCGCATCGTTGTCGATTTCCACCCGATCGCCGGTGCGCAGGCGATCGCACAGCCGCACGGTCGAGGCCAGCGGCAGCACCTCACCGGTTGCCACACAGTTGCGGAAGAAAATGCGGGCATAGGACTGTGCCAGCACCGCCTGCACGCCCGCCGCGCCCAGCGCAATCACCGCATGCTCGCGCGAGGATCCACAGCCGAAGTTTTTTCCGGCAACGATAATCGGATACGCCGCCCGCTGGCCGGATGCCTCCAGAAACGGCAGCGCGCCCTCCGGCAGGCCGCACATCGCCAGCCCCGCCAGCTGCGCGTAACCCTCCGGCGTCGACGGATTCACCTTGAGGTATTCGGCGGTCAGGATCTGGTCGGTATCAATGTTATCGCCCAGCACGTAGACCGTTCCGCTGATACTGTTTTTCATGATGAGGCTCCTAAAAACTCTACAGGGTTGGTAATCGTGCCGCGCACCGCGGCGGCGGCCACCGCATACGGCGACGCCAGGTAGATGTTGGCACGCTTGTGCCCCATACGGCCCACGAAGTTACGGTTGGTGGTGGAGATCACCGACATGGGCTGATTAATCCGGCCAAAGGTGTCGGCAGGCCCGCCGCAGCAGGCGGCACAGCCGGGTTCAGAGGAAAGATTCACGCCGGCAGCGGTGAGGATTTCATACACCGATTGATCCGCAATCCGGGTGACGATCAGCTGATGAAACACCTCTTTCGTTGCCGGTACGGCAAAGGTGGGGATCGCGACTTTGCGCCCCTGCAATATCCGCGCGGCGGCGACAAAGTCAGCCAGCTTGCCGCCGGTGCAGGAGCCGATATACGCCTGCGAGATTTCCACCTGCCGCAGGCTCTCAATCGACACCACATTATCGGGCGAGTGCGGCTTCGCCACCAGCGGCTGCATACCACTGACGTCGATTTCCACCACCCGGCTGTAAACGGCATCCGCATCCGCTTCCACCACATCAAAAGGCACCGTGGTACGCGCCGCCAGGTAGTCAAGGGTGGCCTGGTTCGGCACCATAATGCCGTTCTTCGCCCCGCACTCCACCACCATATTGCACATCGTCATACGCTCTTCTACCGACATGGCGTCAATAACCGGCCCGGCAAATTCAATCGCCTCGTAGGTGGCCCCCTCCACCGTCAGCTCCCGCAGCAGCGCGAGGATCAGGTCTTTCGCCTGTACCTGCTTTGGCTGTTCGCCGCGATAGTTCACCCTGATAGTGGTCGGCACCTTCAGCGGAATTTCGCCGGTGCCCAGCGCGTAGGCCGCATCGGTGATCCCCAGCCCGATGGCAAAGCAGCCAAACGCGCCGGCGGTAACCGTATGGGAATCGGTGCCCAGCAGCACTTCGCCGGGCCGGGTATGCCCGCCTTCGGCCAGGCCAATATGGCAGACGCCCTTATAGGCGGGGGTGCCAACGTCATAGAAATACTTCACGCCCTGCTCGCGGGCAAACTCACGCATAACCCGAATATTCTGATTCGCCTGCGGATCGGCGGAATAAACAAAATGGTCAGGAATAAGAATCAAACGCTGCGGATCCCATATTTTTGCCTGCTCACCAAACTCTTTTTTAAATACGCTGGCAACGCCCGGCATACAGGGATCGTGTGACATTAATATATCCACCTTCGCCCAGACTATTTCACCAGGCGTGACGCTTTCGCGCCCGCTGGCACGGGCGAGTATTTTCTGACTGATTGTCTGACCCATTTTAATTTTCTCTCTGCGCTATTATTTTTCCGATGGCTCACAATTACTTGTAATTACCCTATCTCTTTTCGGTGCGCCAGAAACGTGAAATATGCTAGTATCCTTTATTGTTTCTCCTTAAAAACAATCCGGGAAAATAATGAGCGATTTTGAAAACCTGCACGGGATGATTATTTTTGCCAAAGTGGTGGAAACGCTGAGCTACACCGAGGCGGCGAAAGTGCTCGGGCTGGCAAAATCCTCGGTCAGTAAGGAGATCTCAGCGCTGGAAGTGCGTCTCGGGGCCAAACTGCTGACCCGCACCACCCGGCGTATTCAGGTAACCGAAGTGGGGATGACCTACTATCACTACTGCTATCGCATCCTGCACGAGGTGAAAAGCGCCGACCTGTTTATCCGTCAGTTCCACGAAGAGCCTACCGGCAGCCTGCGCGTGGTTGCACCGGTGACGTTTGGCTGCCAGTGCATTGTGCCGGTACTCAACCGCTTTGTGGCCAGCAATATCCACGTCAGCGTCGATCTTGATCTCACCGATCGCCCGGTCAGCCTTGAGGATGATAATTTCGACCTGGCGGTGGTGATCAAGCGGGAGCTTCCCGGCCACCGCAACTACCGTCCGCTGATGGATATTACCTGGGGAATTTACGCCGCGCCGGATTACCTGCGGCAGCACGCTGAAATTACCAGCCCGGACGATCTTACCCGCCATGACTTTATTCTGTTTCGCGGCCCGGCCCACACCATTTCATTGCCGTTCAGAAAAGAAAAGCAGAAAAAAGATATTGAGGTGCGCAGTCGATTCCGTGCCAACAACAGTATTGCCCTGGTAAACTCCGCAATAGCCCAGACCGGCATCGCCTATCTGCCGAGCTATATCGCGCAGGAAGCCGTTGATGAGGGAAAATTAGTCCAGGTGCTGCCGGACTGGGAGATGGATATTTATAAATCCTACGTACTGATGAAAACGGACAGCTATATTTCCCCACGCGTCAGGCTATTCGTTGAGGCACTGCAAAAGGCGCTGGGTGATAATTAACATTCCGGATTCAGGCCGGGTGACGGCAGTAATTAACGTTCCGAGTTAACTTCCGGTTCTCAACAATAAAAAACGCCCGCATTAGCGGGCGCTGATTGATTTTCGCGTTGTTCGCGCCTGAAGCGGCCAGCCTGTGCTGTCGTTTCAGGCACCGATAATCAGTAGTAGTTACCGTGACGGTAGTCCCAGGTGGTGAAGATGTCAGACAGCATTGACATAATCTTATCCACGTCCAGGCCTTTACGGATCAGTACCGGGCAAGGCGTGATGTTGCGCTCGCCTTTCTGCTCAGGTACCAGCTTACCGTTTTCATCGACCATTGCGACCATCACACCCTGCTCGTAACGGGTCTTTTCAGATTCGTTAGGCTGGATTGATTTCACGTAGTCGTTCGCGGCGATAATCAGGTCAGCGTGCTGTTCGATACGCTCACCGATACCTTCTACCAGGCCACGGTTGCCTTTGCCTGACGGGTTAGCCGAGCTGGCGAAGGAGAACTTGCCGTGGTTTTCCCACAGTTCTTTTGCCAGGTTTTCACCAGGCACACCGAACTTGATCACGAAGCAGCTGGTCTGGCGGCGGTCCATCATCAGGTCTTTAGAACCGTCTTCCGGAATGCGCGCGACGGCTTCTTCTTTCCACGGCAGGATGCAGCCCAGCAGCACGTCTTTATCCCAGTGCTGCTGATACAGCTCTTCGATTTCCGGGTTCAGCTGCGCCAGCTCTTTCAGCTGCTCCAGCGAGCCGCACAGCACCACGCCTGGCTTGTTGCGGTTACGCTGCTTGGCGTCGAACTTGCGCTCCAGGCCTTTCGCGTCAGAGGTCATGATGATGTAGCCCACTTTGGTAGGGCAAACGATCATGCCGCCTTCAGCAGACAGGATTTCAACGGCTTCCGGCTGTAAGCCACCATTCCAGTTAACAACTTTATTGCTCATCATGACACCTTCGGATTCGGTTTAAATTAGGAGGGTAATCACCCGTTGAAACCATCCTGCCACAATCAGTTTTTCCTGCAACAATAAACGAGAAATCACGCCTATTGTTTCCACCAGGAAACAACCGTTGCGATACGGAAAGGGTGAAAGCGACGATTTGGCGAAAATAATATTCCATCAAAAAAGCTGGCGGTGATATTTCCCCGATTAACCTGTTAATAAACAGACGGTTTATTCATTTCATTTTTCCCGCATCATTATTGAGCTGGCTCGCAGTTTATTAAATAAACCGCCCTCCGCGCCGTTGATGCATTTACAGCCATTAAGCTTAACGGGTCAGGCGAATCACTCGCCGGGGGAAAATCATGGATACACATCACGCCCAAACTCGCACACTCGTTTATCGCAAAAACATGCGCTATCTGCTGCCGCTGCTGGTGGTCTGCTATCTGTTTGCCTTTATCGACCGAACGATAGTCGGCTTTGCCTGGCTGGAAATGGAGGCCGATGTCGGCCTGAGCGCCGCCGCGTTTGGACTGGGCGCCGGGCTGTTTTTTATCTCTTACGCCTTCTGCGAAGTGCCCAGCAATCTGCTGATGCTGAAATTCGGACCGAAGATCTGGTTCTCCCGCATTCTGGTCACCTGGGGGATCATTACCATTCTGATGGCTTTCGTGCAGGGGCCGTGGTCGTTTTACGCGCTGCGCTTTTTACTCGGCGTGGCCGAAGCCGGGTTCTATCCGGGCATTATCTATTTCATCACCAAATGGTTCCCGCCTTCGCGCTGCGGTCAGGTAATTGGCATTTTCTTCCTCGCCAATCCGCTGGCGCTGGTGATCGGCAGCCCGCTCTCCGGCCTGATTATGCAGATGGACGGCCTGTATCAGCTGGCGGGCTGGCAGTGGCTGTTTATTCTGATGGGCCTGCCGCCGGTGCTGCTGTCGCTGATTGTCCTGCGTTCGCTGCCGAATACGCCGCAGCAGGCGCACTGGCTTAACGATGACGAACGCAGCCAGATTGCCAGCGATATTCAGCAGGAGCAGCAGCAAAACGGCGTCACCGACGCGGCCGGTCAGCATCATCATCCGCTCAGCGTGATGAAGGATCGTCGGATCATGATGCTGATTGCCTTCCTGATGTGCTATCCGATTGTTGGCTACGGCCTGATGCTGTGGCTGCCCAGTATTATCAATAAATTCAGCACCTCGGTGATGATGACCGGCCTGCTCTCCGCCCTGCCGTGGCTGGCTGCGGCCGTGGCGGTGATCGTGGTGCCGCGATCCGCAGCCAGGCACAATACGCCGTTTCTGCATATTGGGGTGACGCTGGCGCTCAGCGTGGCCGGGCTGATCCTCAGTGTGATATTTAACGATCCGCTATGGCGCATGCTGGCGCTGTGCCTCGCCGCCTTTGGCATTTTCGCCGGGCAGCCTATTTTCTGGAGCTTCCCGGCGCGACTGCTGAAAGGCACCGATGCGGCGGTCGGCATCGCCTGGATTAACGCCTTCGGCATTGTGGGTGGGTTTATCGGGCCGTATGGATTTGGCGTGGTGGCCCAGCTGACCGGCAGCAATGAAAACGGGCTGGTGTGGTTTATCGGCTGGGGGATTTACGGCCTGTTGATGCTCTACCCGCTGCGGCGGATGATGCGCCGCCAGCGCGGGATGGGAGGGGAAGCGGCAGCGGTTCCGCATCATCGGTAACCTCAACTGCCGCTGGCCGGGCTTAGCCGTTAAACCCCAGCTCGGCGGAGATGGCTCGGGCGGTGGCCACTACCGGCGCCATCAGCTTTTTCACGCCGACCTGCTGCAGCTTGGCGGTTGGCAGCGACACGGAAACGGCAAACGGCACCCGCTGCTGGATATCAAACACCGGTGCCGCCAGGCAGGATACGCCCAGCTCGTTCTCTTCCCTGTCCATCGCGGTTTGCTGCTGGCGGATCGTCTTCAGCTCTTCCAGCATCTCCGGCAGCGTGGTGATGGTGTTTTTCGTCAGCTGCTGGATGGTGTCCTGATGCGTTTCCCAGTAGTGCGCCGGATAATCCTCGCTGCCCCACGCCATAAAGATTTTGCCCATCGCCGAGCAGTACAGCGGCGTATGCTGGCCGATCCAGGCACGCGTACGCATGATGCCGGTGGTCGGCTCCAGCTTGTAAATCAGGATAGCATGATCGTCTTCCCGGCTGGAGAAGTTCACCGTTTCACCCACTTCCAGATTGAGTTTCTCCAGATGCGGGGCCGCCACGTGAATGATGTTCAGCGACGACAGGGCCTTCTGCCCCACCGAAATAAACTTGGTGGTCAGCCGGTAGCTGCCGGGCGACGGTGCCTGGGTGACATAGCCGCTGCTGTGCAACCCCTGCAGCAGCCGGTGAACGGTACTTTTGTTCATCCCGGACAGCTCTGACAGGTTCGCCAGCGGGCAGCCGTTCGGGTAATTACTCAATATTTCAATCAGCTGCAGGCCACGAAACAGGCTCTGGGTGCCAGCCGGCTGATCCTTTTTATCGTCCTTTGCGGTATCCGCCTTTACGCTCATTCACGCTTCCTCTTAATGTCCCGCAGCCCCTTCAGGGGCTTTATCTGATGGTAACCCATGCCTCTCCGGCTGTGAATATGGAACGACGTTTCAACACTGATATTGCCCCATCTTAGACGGTAAAAAGCGTAAAAGCGAAGTGAGTGATTCATCACAGATCTATAACATCAAAAATAAGCTACTGATTTAAATCAACAAAAAAAACTTCCGCACCTTTGCTTTCCGCCTTCAGTAAGAATACTATTTTTGAAACTTGATTTCGCATGTTGGAACAAGCGGTGTTTTTATTATGCTGTCGCCGCCGTTGATACTTATCTGTTGTTGCAGGAGACTGTTATGCAGAATACACCCGGGGCAGCGGTTCTGACGCTGAGCCATATCACTAAACGCTTTGGCGGCAACATCGCCGTCAACGACGTCAGCCTGGAGGTTCATCCCGGTGAAGTCCTGGCGCTGCTGGGCGAAAACGGTGCCGGCAAATCCACGCTGATCAAAGTCCTCGCCGGGGTTTACCCGCGCGACGGCGGCGATATCCGCTTCCACGATGCCACCATTCCCTCCGCCGCCGCGCTGAAAACCGCTCAGCGCCAGCCCATCGCCTTTATTCATCAGGATCTCGGCCTGATCGAGTGGATGACGGTGGCCGAAAACATGGCGCTGGTAATGGGGTTTACCCGCCGTCTGGGGCTGATTGACTGGCGGGCGGTACGTGAGCGCTCCCGCCAGGCGCTGGAAGAGGTCGGTATCGCCCTCGATCCGGACTCACGCGTGTTCGAACTGTCCCGCACCGAGAAATCGCTGCTGGCCATCGCCCGTGCGGTAGCGGTCAACGCCGAGGTGCTGGTGCTGGATGAACCCACCGCTTCCCTGCCTGCCAACGACGTGCGCCACCTGTTCAGCGTCATCGAACGGCTGAAAAGCAAAAAAGTGGGAATGATTTACGTCACCCACCGCCTGGACGAAGTGATTGAAATTGCCGACCGCGTCTGTGTAATGCGCGACGGCAGGCACGTGGCCGGCGGCTTTACCCGCGACTACAGCCTGCGCAACCTGGTGGAAATGATCGTCGGCGAAGCGGTGGAGGGCAATCAGCGCGAGCCGCTGCCGGAAAAAGCCGACCCGGTCCTGACCTTTGACAGCGTCTGCATTGATGAGGTTGGCCCGGTTTCCTTCAGCCTGCAGCCCGGCGAAATGCTGGCGCTGGCCGGGCTGCGCGGTGCCGGGCAGGAAGAGATTGGCCGCCTGCTGTTCGGCCTGCGCCAGCGCACCGGCGGCAGCATCACCTTCCGCAAACAGCACTATCAGGCCGGCTCACCGCAGCAGGCAATGGCGGCGGGCGTCTCGCTGGTGGCCGGGGATCGCACCGGCGAAAGCCTGGTGATGTCGATGAGCGTGCGTGAAAACCTGTTTATCAACCCCTGCGCCAGCGGCCATCGCCTGCTTTCCCACTACGGACGCCGCGCCGAACTGGGAGCCAGCTGGTGGAAAATGCAGCTGTTCGACGTCCGTCCTAAGGACGTCAGCCTGGATATCAGCGCCCTCTCCGGCGGCAACCAGCAAAAAGTGGTGATGGCGCGCTGGATGCACCTCAATGCGCCGCTGCTGATCCTGGAAGATCCCACGGCGGGCGTCGACGTGGGCGCGCGTGAAGAGATCTATCACCTGCTGAATAAAGCGCTGGCCGAAGGCGTGGCGGTGCTGGTGATCTCCAGCGACTTCGAGGAGATCGCCCATATCTGCAACCGGGCGCTGGTCTTCAACCGCGGGCAGATCGTCGGCGAGTTGAAAAACGATCGCGTCAGCTTTGCCAACCTGCTTGAACTGGCCTCCGCCAGCAGCGAATCCACCGTCGCCACCGTATAAAAATTTAACGCCACCCCGCAGGCGGTGGCAGGAGAAGCTCAATGTCTAAAACGTCCGTCAAATCGACCGCGCTGGAGCAGCGGGTCACTCTCAGCCAGCACGGCGCAGGCCCGTGGTCGATGCAAATCGTCACCCGCTACGGCCTGCTGCTGCTGTGCATTCTGCTGGTGGCGCTGTTCTCCGCGCTGTCGCCGTCGTTTGCCAGCATGCTGACGCTGCAGGCGATCCTCTCCAGCAAGGCCAAGATCGCTCTGCTGGCGCTGGCGGCGACGATCCCGATGATCGTCGGCAAAATCGATCTTAACGTCGGTTTCGGTATCGTGCTGTGGCACATCCTCGCCATCACCCTGCAGGTGCAGTACGGCTTCTCCTGGCAGATGGCGGTACTCGCCGTGCTGGCCATCTCCGCCCTGTACGGCCTGCTGAACGGCATTCTGGTGGCGCTGGCGGATATCGACAGCTTCGTCGCCACGCTGGGATCGGGCACCGTGCTGTACGCCATCGCGCTGTGGCACTCCGGCGGCCGTCAGATCGTCGGCGATCTGCCCGACGCCTTCAGCGCCCTGCACTACACCGAAATCTTCGGCATCCCGATTGGTGCGTTCTACGTGCTGGCGGTGGCTATCGTGCTGTGGCTGATCACCGAACATACCCCGCTTGGCCGCTGCATGTACGCGGTGGGCGGTAACCCGGCGGCGGCGCGGCTGAATGGCATTGCGGTCAATAAATTCACTATCGGCGCGTTTATCGCCTCCAGCGTACTCACCGGCTTCAGCGGCGTGCTGATCGCCGCCGAACAGGGCGTCGGCCAGGCCAGCGTGGGGATGGACTACCTGCTGCCCGCCCTGGTCGGCGCGTTCCTCGGCAGCACCACCATTCGTCCGGGACGGGTCAACGTCTGGGGCACGGTGGTCGGGATTGCCATTCTGGCGATCGGTATCGCCGGTATCCAGCAGTTTGGCGGCGAGTTCTGGGTTGAACCGCTGTTCAACGGGGCCACCCTGCTGCTCTCCATTAGTCTTGCCGGCTACGCCCAGCGCCGCCGGATGTTAAACCAGAAAGCCGTCGTTCGCAGCCAGAGCGCCCCGGCCACGCCTCCTGACAATAACCAAAACGCCACCACAGGAAGTTCGCTATGAAAATTCACGTTCTTGCCTTAACCCTCAGTACCCTGCTGGCCGCCGCCCTGCCGGTACACGCCGACAGCTATCTCGACCAGGCCACGGCGGCAGTCACCAAAGCCACCGCCAGCGTGACCGAATGGGACGGCCCGACCACCGGCCCTAAGCTACAGGCGAATAAAAAGGTGATTTTCATCGCCTCCGATATGAAAAACGGCGGCGTGCAGGGCGTGCAGCAGGGGCTGAGCGAAGCCGCGAAGGCGGCGGGCTGGAAGCTCGATACCCTGGACGGCGGCGGCTCGGTGAAAGATCAGCTGGCCGCGCTGAATCAGGCGATTGCCCAGCGCCCGGACGGCATCGTGATCGGCGGCTGGAACCCGAACGTGGCGAAGATGCTGCTGAAGAAGGCCGCACAGCAAAAAATCGTACTGATGGCCTGGCACGCGGTGCCGCAGCCGGGGCCGATCCCGCAGTACGGCGTGACGACCAACATCACCTCCGATTCGACCGAGGTGGCGCGCCTGACCGCGCAGTATGCGGTAGTGCATTCCGGCGGCAAGGCCAGCGTGCTGATCTTCACCGATTCGCTGTATCAAATCGCGCTGGATAAGGCCAACACCATGAAGCAGGAAATCGAGAAGTGCAGCGGCTGTAAAGTCGTGGAGTTTATCGATACCCCGCTGGCCGATACCGCCAACCGCATGCCGTCGATGACCTTCAGCCTGCTGCAAAAATACGGCGATAAGTTCCAGTACGCGCTGGCGATTAACGATCTCTACTTCGACTTTATGGCCCCAGCGCTGAAAACCGCCGGCAAAGGCGGCAGCAACGCGCCGTTTAACGTCTCCGCCGGTGACGGCTCGGTTTCCGCCTTCCAGCGCATTCGCAGCGGCGACAGCCAGATCGGCACCGTCGCCGAGCCGCTGAAGCTGCACGGCTGGCAGCTGCTGGACGAATTTAACCGCGCCTTTGCCGGGCAGCCGCCGTCAGGCTACGTCACCCCGGCGCACCTGATCACCAAAGAAAATATCGGCAGCGACGGTGGCCCGCAGAACCATTACGACCCGCAGAACGACTATCAGGGCCACTACAAAACCATCTGGGGCGTGAAGTAACGGAGGCACTATGGCAATCACCGACGATCTGGTTATTGAGACGCTCTGTTCCCCGGCGATCTGGGCGGAAGGCCCGGTATGGCTGCCGCAGCAGGATGCGGTGGTGTTCAGCGACGTCAAGGGCAACCGCATGTTTCGCTGGCAGCGTAACGGCGAGCTGGAGGTGTGGCGTGCGCCTTCTCACTTTGCCAATGGCAACGCGCGGGATGCGGAGGGGCGGGTGATCAGCTGCGAGCACGGCCGGCGCGGCATTAGCCGTACCGAGCATGACGGCAGCGTCACCATGCTGGTAGAAAAGGTGGACGGCAGGCGCTTTAACTCGCCTAACGACGTGGTGGTTCGCTCGGACGGCACCATCTGGTTTACCGATCCGCCTTACGGCATCACCAGCGATGACGAAGGCTATCACGCCCACAGCCAGGTGATCGGCTGCTATCTCTACTGCTTCGATCCGGCCAGCGGCAAACTGACCATCGCCGCCAGCGATCTGCAGCGCCCCAACGGGCTGGCCTTCTCGCCGGATGAAAGCCTGATGTACGTGGCGGATATGTCGGTGATTGATTTCCCCACCCTGGGCCGCCGCGAGCTGCGGGTGTACCAGGTGGAGGGAGATCGGCTGAGCAACGGCAGGTGGTTCACCGAGGTGGCTCCGGGGATCCCGGACGGCTTCTGCGTTGACCGTCAGGGTAACGTCTGGTGCAGCTGCGCCGACGGGGTGATCGCCTTCGACAGCCGCGGCAACCGCATCGGCAAGATCCCGCTGCCGGAGTGCGTATCGAACTGCACGTTCGGCGGCCCGGACGGCGACGAGCTGTATATTACCGCCACCCGTTCGCTGTACCGGGTGCGCATCAGACTGTAGTCATGGACCGCGGCGCACTGCCCGAACCGCTGGCCGTGGCGGCCGCGTCGCAGACAACGGTCATTATCCCCTGGCCGGCGGCGAAGGAAACTTCGCTGTCGGCTTTCCCATGCCCGTTTCTGACCGGGTGTGGCGACGATCACAGAAGCCAACATTAATTTTATCCATTTGATTTTAAACACTAAATTCACCCCCCGTTTTTTTGACTTCATCCGGATAACCTCATAGGATTTATTTGGAACGACATTCCACATATTGAAATAAACACCAGCGGGGAGTAACAGCAGCATGAGAATCAGCTACCAGCAGTTAAAGCAGGAGTTCCTGCGCGTTTTACTGGCGCGCGGCGTGGCGGCGGACAAGGCCGAAGCCTGTGCCACCCTGTTTGCCGACACCAGTGAAAGCGGCGTTTACTCCCACGGCGTGAACCGCTTCCCCCGCTTTATTCAGCAGCTGGACGCTGGGCATATCGTGCCGACGGCGACCCCGGAAAAGATCCTCTCACTGGGCGCGATTGAACAGTGGGACGCACATCGCGCTATCGGCAACCTGACCGCCACCGAGATGATGGACCGCGCGATGGAACTGGCCGACAGCCACGGTATCGGCCTGGTGGCGCTGCGTAACGCTAACCACTGGATGCGCGGCGGCAGCTACGGCTGGCAGGCGGCGGAGAAAGGCTATGTCGGCATCTGCTGGACCAATTCCATTGCGGTAATGCCGCCGTGGGGCGCGAAAAACTGCGCGATCGGCACCAACCCGCTGATCGTTGCCGTACCGGGCGAACCGATCACCATGGTGGATATGTCGATGTCGATGTTCTCCTACGGCATGCTGGAAATTAATCGTCTGGCGGGCAAAACCCTGCCGGTGGACGGCGGCTTTGATAACGACGGCAACTACACCCGCGATCCGGCCACCATTGAAGAAAACCGCCGCATCCTGCCGATGGGCTACTGGAAAGGCTCCGCGCTTTCCATCGTGCTGGATATGCTGGCCACCCTGCTCTCTAACGGTTCCTCCGTCACGGAGGTAACCCAGGACAACGGCGACGAATTTGGTATCTCGCAGGTGTTTATCGCCATTGACGTCGATCGCCTGATCGATGGCCCAACCCGCGACGCCAAGCTGGCACGCATTATTGAATCCATCAGCGGCGCCGAGCGCGCCAACGTCGGGCAGGCCATCCGCCTGCCGGGCCATAAATTCCCCGGCATCCGCGCTGAAAACCAGCAGCAGGGCATTCCGGTCGACGAACGCGTCTGGGCGCGCATTCAGGCGCTGTAACAGGAGCAACCCGATGATTTTTGGACATATTAACAATACCGAAGCGCATCACTATCCTGTCGCCGTTGCCCAGGCCGTGGACTATCTGGCGCGCCACGACCTGCAGACGATGGCGGCCGGGCGCTACCAGCACGACCAGACCGGCTGGGTGGTTCAGGTGCTGGATTTACAGACCGGCCCGCACGGCGAGAGCTTCCCGGAAGCGCACCGTCACTTTGTTGACGTGCAGTTTCTGGTCCACGGCGAGGAGCTGATCGGCGTGGCGACGGAAAAAACCGAGCTGGTAATCCACCAGCCTTACAACGCCGAGCGCGACATTATTTTCTATCGCGATGCGCCGAACGAAACCCTGCTGCTGATGAAGCCCGGCAACTTCGCCGTGTTCTTCCCGCAGGATCTGCATCGGCCAAACCTGATGATCGACGGCCCACAGGCGATCCGCAAAGTCGTGGTCAAGATCCCTCTTACCGAGTTCGTTACTTCCGGGAGAACGCTATGAGCCTGACTTCCAGTTCTGTGGCATCCCGCGCGTCGATTCCGACCACGCGCTGGCTGCGGATCATCCCCCCGATCCTGATCACCTGCATTATCTCCTATATGGATCGCGTGAATATCGCCTTCGCCATGCCGGGCGGCATGGATGACGAGCTGGGCATCAGCGCCTCGATGGCCGGCCTGGCGGGGGGGATCTTCTTTATCGGCTATCTGTTCCTGCAGGTTCCCGGCGGCAAGCTGGCGGTCTACGGCAACGGCAAACGCTTTATCGGCTGGTCGCTGCTGGCCTGGGCGGTGATCTCTGTCCTCACCGGTATGGCCACCAACCAGTATCAGCTGCTGGGGTTGCGCTTCCTGCTCGGCGTGTCCGAGGGGGGCATGCTGCCGGTGGTGCTGACCATGATCGGCAACTGGTTCCCGGATTCTGAACGCGGGCGCGCCAATGCGATTGTGATCATGTTCGTGCCGATCGCCGGGATCCTCACCGCCCCGCTTTCCGGCTGGATCATTACCAGCTGGGACTGGCGCATGCTGTTCTTCGTGGAAGGCGGCCTGTCGCTGGTGGTGATGGCGCTGTGGTGCTTCACCATCAGCAACCGACCGCAGGAAGCGAAGTGGATCTCGGAGGCCGAAAAGAATTACCTGATCAAAACGCTGCACGATGAGCAGCTACAGATTAAAGGCAAAAACACCCGCAAAGCTTCGCTGCGCCAGGTGATGCGTGAGCCGGTGATGTGGCGACTGATTATGGTCAACTTCTTCTATCAGACCGGGATCTACGGCTACACGCTGTGGCTGCCGACCATCCTGAAAGGGCTGACCAACGGCAATATCGAACAGGTCGGCTGGCTGGCCATCCTGCCTTACGTCGGCGCCATCTTTGGCATGTTTATCTTCTCGTCGCTGTCCGATGCCACCGGACGCCGCAAGCTGTTTGTTGCGCTGCCGCTGGCCGGATTTGCCATCTGCATGGCGCTGTCGGTGCTGCTGAAAGCGCATATCTGGTGGTCCTACGCCGCGCTGGTCGGCTGCGGAGTGTTTATCCAGTCGGCGGCCGGGGTGTTCTGGAGTATTCCTCCACGCCTGTTTAACGCCGAAGTGGCGGGCGGCGCGCGCGGTGTAATCAACGCGCTGGGCAACCTCGGCGGCTTCTGCGGCCCGTACATGGTCGGCGTGCTGATTGCCGAATACAGCAAAGACGCCGGTGTTTACAGTCTGGCGATCTCGCTGGCGATTGCCTCGGTGCTGGCGCTGACGCTGCCCGCCCGCTGCGATGCACCGCAGAAGGAGGCCGCATGAGCTACTGGTTAGGACTGGACTGCGGCGGCACCTTTATTAAGGCCGGGCTGTATGACGCATCCGGTCGCGAGCAGGTGGTGGCGCGGCAGAACCTGCCGGTGCTGGTGCCTGAGCCGGGCCGGGCGGAACGCGATATGCATCAGCTGTGGCAGGTGGCCGTCACGGTGATCCGCCAGGTGCTGGAAAACGGCGGAACCGATGCCGCAGACGTGCGCGGTATGGGGATCTCCGCCCAGGGTAAAGGTCTGTTCCTGCTCGATAAGCAGGGCCAGCCGCTGGGCAACGGCATACTCTCTTCCGACCGCCGCGCGCTGGAGCTGGTCCAGCGCTGGCAGCGCGAAGGCGTACCCCAGGCGCTCTATCCGGTGACCCGCCAGACGCTGTGGACCGGGCATCCGGTTTCGCTGCTGCGCTGGGTTAAGGAGCACGAGCCGGAACGCTATGCGGCGATCGGCAGCGTAATGATGGCGCACGACTATCTGCGCTTCTGCCTGACCGGCGAGCGGGCCTGCGAAGAAACCAATATCTCCGAATCCAATCTGTATGACATGCAGCAGGGCGACTGGTCGCCCGCGCTGGCGGAGCAGCTGGATATCGCGGAAATCCAGCCCGCCCTGCCGCCGATCGTCGGCTCCAGCGCCGTGGCGGGACACATTACGGCCGCCGCCGCCGCGCAGTGCGGGCTGGCGGAAGGCACGCCGGTGGTAGGCGGGCTGTTCGACGTGGTGTCCACCGCGCTGTGCGCCGGACTGTACGACGACACGCGGCTGAATGCGGTGATGGGCACCTGGTCGGTGACCAGCGGCATTACCGACTGCCTGAGCGATGAGGTGGATTACCCGTTCGTATATGGCCGCTACGCCATTGACGGCCAGTACATCGTTCACGAAGCCAGCCCGACTTCCGCCGCCAATCTGGAATGGTTCTGCCAGCAGTGGGGCATCGACGACTACGCGCAGCTGAATCAGTGGGTGGCTGAACTGCCTCCGGCGGCCAGCTCGCTGCTGTTCGTGCCGTTCCTCTACGGTAATAACGCCGGAGCGAACCTGCACGCCAGCTTCTACGGGCTGCAGGCGGGCCACCAGCGCGGCCATCTGGTGCAGGCGATCTATGAAGGCGTGGTGTTCTCGCACCTGACCCATCTGAACCGCATTCTCAAACGCTTCCCCAACGTCAGCGCCCTGCGCCTGACCGGCGGCCCCACCCGCTCGGCCGAGTGGATGCAGATGTTTGCCGATATCAGCGGCCTGCCGGTGGAAATCCCACAGATTGAGGAGACCGGCTGCCTGGGAGCGGCGCTGGTGGCGATGACCGGAACCGGCGCGCACCCGTCGCTACAGCAGGCGCAGCGGGCGCTGGATCCGGCGATCGTCAGCTACAGGCCGGACGCCGAACGCCACGCGCGCTACCAGAAGAAATACCAACGCTATCAGAAACTTATTACGGCGCTGATTGCCGCCAACCAGGAGTAAACCATGAGCCGTTCCTCTGTTCCTCAACTGCAGCTGGCGCTGGATCATACCCGGCTGGATGCCGCTCTTGATGCCGCCGATCGCCTGCATGAGCACGTCGATATCGTGGAAGCCGGCACCATTCTCTGCGTCAGCGCGGGCGTGGACGCAGTGCGTCAGCTGCGCCAGCGCCTGCCGGAGAAAACTCTGGTGGCCGATTTTAAAGTTGCCGATGCCGGATCGACGCTGGCCGAGCTGGCGTTTGAGGCCGGGGCTAACTGGATGACGGTGATCTGCGCTGCGCCGCTGGCCACCTTTGCCAGCGCCAATGAGGTAGCGCAGCGGTATCAGGGCGAGATCCAGATTGAACTGTTCGGCAACTGGACGATGGACGATGCCCGCAGCTGGCGCGCCCTCGGCCTGAAGCAGGCGATCTACCACCGTGGACGCGATGCGCAGGCCCAGGGACAGCGCTGGAGCCAGCAGGATCTCGACGCGATGAAGGCGCTCTCCGACCTCGGTTTTGGGCTGTCGGTGACCGGCGGGATCACCCCGCAGGAGCTGCCGCAGTTCAAAGAGATCGACGTGCGCGCCTTTATCGTCGGCCGCGCGCTGACCGAAAGCGCCAACGGCCTGGCCACCGCCGCCGAGTTCCATCAGGCGATCGACAGCATCTGGGGGAAATAACATGCGTCAGCACCCGTTAGGTATTTATGAAAAAGCCCTGCCCGCGCATCTGAGCTGGCCGGAACGTCTGGCGCTGGCGAAGGCCTGCGGCTTTGACTTTGTTGAGATGTCGGTGGATGAAACCGATGCCCGCCTGGCGCGCCTGGACTGGACCAAGGCCCAGCGCCTGTCGCTGGTGGACGCGATGATTGAAACCGGGGTCAGTATCCCCTCGATGTGCCTTTCCGGCCATCGCCGCTTCCCGTTTGGCAGCCGCGATCCGGCCATTCGCCAGCAGGCATACGATCTGATGGATCGCGCCATCCAGCTGGCAAAGGATACCGGCATCCGCACCATCCAGCTGGCGGGCTATGACGTTTATTACGAATCGCACGATGAAGGCACCGTCACCCGCTTCGCCGAAGGGCTGGCCTGGGCCGTTGAACGCGCGGCGGCGGCGCAGGTAATGCTGGCGGTGGAAATCATGGACACCGAGTTTATGAACTCCATCAGCAAGTGGAAGCACTGGGATCGTCAGCTGGCCTCGCCGTGGTTCACCGTCTACCCGGACGTCGGCAACCTCAGCGCCTGGGGCAATGACGTCAGCGCCGAGCTGGCGCTGGGCATCGATCGCATCGCCGCCATTCATCTGAAGGACACCCTGCCGGTGACCAATGATTCGCCGGGCCAGTTCCGCGACGTGCCGTTTGGCGAAGGCTGCGTCGATTTTGTCAGCGTGTTCCGCACGCTGAAGCAGATTAACTATCGCGGCGCGTTCCTGATTGAGATGTGGACCGAAAAAGCCGAAGAGCCTGTGGCCGAGATCGTGCAGGCGCGGCGCTGGATTGAACAAAAAATGCAGGAAGGAGGATTACTGTGAGCTTAACGACTCTGAAAGAACAGGTGCTGGAGGCCAACCTCGCCCTGCCGCGCCATAATCTGGTGACCTTTACCTGGGGCAACGTCAGCGCAATCGACCGCGCCAGCGGTCGGGTGGCGATCAAGCCTTCCGGCGTGGATTATGACGTGATGACGGTGGACGATATTGTGGTGGTGGATCTGGAGAACGGCCGGGTGGTGGAAGGCAGCAAGAAGCCCTCTTCCGATACGGCCACGCATCTGGCGCTGTATCGCGCCTTTGATTCCATTGGCGGCATCGTGCATACCCACTCGCGCCACGCCACCATCTGGGCGCAGTCCGGGCTGGATCTGCCCGCCTGGGGCACCACCCACGCCGACTATTTTTACGGCAAGATCCCCTGCACGCGGCTGATGACGCCGCAGGAGATTGCAGAGAACTACGAGCATAATACCGGCGACGTGATTATTGAGACGTTCCGCTCGCGCAACATCAGCCCGGCGGCCATTCCGGCGGTGCTGGTGAACGCCCACGGTCCGTTTGCCTGGGGCAGCGATGCAGATAACGCGGTGCATAATGCGGTGGTGCTGGAGGAAGTGGCCTATATGGGTATTTTCTCGCGGCAGCTGACGCCGGGGATCGGTGATATGCAGCAGGTGCTGTTGGATAAGCATTATTTGCGTAAGCACGGGGCGAATGCGTATTACGGGCAGTGAGTGACAGCTGTAGGATTGTGCCCCGGTGGACGTTACGGGGCGGGGTATATTGAAGCATCATTGTTGTTTCGGGTTCTGTGCCCGGGCGACCGTCAGGGGGCAGAACGCCGGGTCGCCGTAAACACGTCCGTGTGGGCTTGGCTGCGGCATCCCTGCCGCAGACACCCGGCTTATCTGCCCCCTGACGTTCACCTTTCTGAACATCGTATCGCTTTGATTTTGCCCCGTAACGTTCACCGTTCTGAACTTCGTGTCGCTTTGAGTTTGTCCCGTAACGTTCACCGCGCTGACCATCGTGTCGCTTTGATTTTGTCCCGTAACGTTCACCGTTCTGAACTTCGTGTCGCTTTGATTTTGTCCCGTAACATTGACCTTCCAGATATCGTATCGCTACGGCATTGCCCGCTACGTTTACAGTTCGAGCCATCACCCGGCACTGAAATACGAACCACTGTTCTATCTCCCGGAATAAACCCTTCTACTTGCAGCAAAACCGCTGCCGGTGGGCTATCGGTGACGGGCAGGTTCGCGGACCGTTGAGCGCAGGGATGCGCGAATCGAGCCCACACGGACGTGTTCACGGCGCGTCCGCGAACCTGACCGACACCGATACGCCATACCCGATACCTATCGCCACCAAACCCACTCACAAGCACCAGAAGCACGGCGAATAGCCGTACCCTGTTTACTCGCAGCAAAACCGCGGCCGGTGGGCTATCGGTGACGGGCGGGTTCGCGGACCGTTGAGCGCAGGGATGCGCGAATCGAGCCCACACGGACGTGTTCACGGCGCGTCCGCGAACCTGACCGACACCGATACGCCATACCCGATACCTATCGCGACTAAACCAATCCAAAGCACCGATATGCCATACCCGACACCCATCGCGACCAAACCAATCCAAAGTACCGATATGCCATACCCGATACCCATCGCGACTAAACCAATCCAAAGCACCGATATGCCATACCCGATACCTATCGCCACCAAACCCACTCATAAGCACCAGTAGCACGGCGAATAGCCGTACCCTGTTTACTCGCAGCAAAACCGCGGCCGGTGGGCAATCGGTGACGGGCGGGTTCGCGGACCGTTGAGCGCAGGGATGCGCGAACCGAGCCCACACGGACGTGTTCACGGCGCGTCCGCGAACCTGACCGACACCGATACGCCATACCCGATACCTATCGCGACTAAACCAATCCAAAGTACCGATACGCCATGCCCGATACCCATCGCGACTAAACCAAATCAGGAATAAATAGCAAAAATTTAACTATAAGCGTTTTTTATGCTTATTTTTCTTCATAGCGGATGCAATTCAAAATTTAAATTTTGCTGCTAACTATTAGCATGAAAAGTTATTGTCCTCTGCTATCAAGGTTTGAAAAGAAAAATGAGTGAAGCCTGCGCGCCGGGAATCCCTTCCCCGCAAAATAACCCTATAAAATATAATAAATTATCCGATCGCCTCGACGCCCTGCCGGCTACCGCCGGGCTGTGGCGCTTTATTGCATTACTCTCACTGGGCGGATTCTTTGAACTCTATGATTTATTCCAGACGGGATATATTAGTTCAGGTTTAATCAGCGAGAACATATTTCATCTGGGTGAACTCGGTGTATTTGGAATATCTGACCAGGCCGCATTTGCCTCCGCCACCTTCCTTGGCCTGTTCCTCGGTGCCAGCCTGCTGGCGCCTCATGCCGACCGCTTTGGCCGCCGCATGACCTTTATGTTTGCGCTGGCCTGGTACGGCTGCTTCTCCATGCTGATGGCGTTCCAGAGCCAGGCGGAGTGGATCATCTTCTGCCGCTTCCTGGTGGGCATCGGTCTGGGTATTGAGCTGGTGACCATCGACACCTACCTCAGCGAATGCGTCCCGTCGCGGCTGCGCAGTAAAGCCTTTGCTTTTGCCTTCTTTGTGCAGTTCCTCTCGGTTCCCGCCGTCGCGCTGATGTCCTGGTGGCTGGTACCGCAGACTATTTTGGGCCTGACCGGCTGGCGCTGGGTGGTGATCGCGGGTGCGGTATGCTCAATGGTTATCTGGCTGGTGCGGAAAAATCTGCCGGAGTCGCCGCGCTGGCTGGCGCAGCAGGGCCGGCACCAGGAGGCTCATCAGGTGGTCAGCGGCCTGGAAATCCGCTGCGGCGTGCCGGTGACCGCACCGGACGCGGCCGACATCGATACGGGAGCCACGCAGAAACCGCAGGGGCGCTTTCGTGATATCTGGCGGCCGGAGTATCGCCAGCGTACGCTGATGCTGGTGGTGATGAATATCTTCCAGGCGATTGGCTTCTTCGGCTTCGGCAACTGGCTGCCCGCACTGCTGTCGGGCAAGGGGGCCAGCATCACCCACAGCCTGCTGTATGCCTTTTTTATCACCCTCGCCTATCCGCTGGGCTCGCTGATTTGTAGCCGCTATGCGGACAAGATCGAGAATAAGTGGCAGATCGTTCTGTCATCGCTGATGACGGTGATTTTCGGCACGCTGTTCGCCCTGCAGACTAACCCGCTGCTGCTGATTATCTGCGGCTTCTGCATCACCTACTCAAACGCCTGGCTGACCTTCAGCTATCACGCCTACCAGACCGAGGTGTTTCCCACCTTTATCCGCGCGCGCGCCGTCGGGTTCTGCTACTCGTTCAGCCGTCTTTCCACGGTGTTCAGCAGCATTATTATCGGCATGATTTTGCAGGTGGCGGGAACGCAGGGGGTGGTGGCCTTTATCGTCGTCAGCATGCTGATTGTGATGCTGACCATCGGCATCTTCGGGCCGAAGACGCGCGGTATCAATCTGGATGATATCTGACAAAAACACAGGGGCGACACGGCGTCGCCCCTGACGCTTCACGCGGGTCAGAACTCTTTTAGGCGATCTTCGGAGGGCTGAGGGCGGCCGAAATAGTAGCCCTGGAACAGCGTACAGCCCTCTTCCTTCAGCCGTTCAAACTGCTCGTTGCTCTCCACCCCTTCGGCGGTGATCTGAATATCCAGACTGCGGCTCATACCGGTAATCGCCCGGATAATCGCCAGCGCCTCGCGGCTGTCTTTCATATCGTTGATAAACGACTTGTCAATTTTGATTTTGTCGAACGGGAACGAGCGCAGATAGCTCAGCGATGAGTAGCCGGTCCCAAAATCATCCAGCGCGATACGCACGCCCAGCGCCTTCAGCTTCTGCAGGATATCGATATTCACCGAAGTATTATCCAGCAGCACCGACTCGGTGATCTCCACCTCCAGGCGATTCGGTGCCAGGCCGGACTCTTTCAGCGCCGCTTCCACCACCGACACCAGCGCGCTGTTTTTAAACTGCATCGGCGACAGGTTTACCGCCACGCTCTGCCCGTCCGGCCAGCTGGCCGCTTCACGGCAGGCTTCATGCAGCGCATAGGCGCCCAGGCTGTGGATCAGGCCGGTTTCCTCGGCAATCGGGATAAAATCCATCGGCATAATCATGCCTTTTTCCGGGTGGTGCCAGCGCATCAGCGCCTCATAGCCAATAATATGCTGATGCTGATTATTGGTAATCGGCTGATAGTACAGCCTGAGCTGGCGGCAGCTTATCGCTTCGCGCAGGTCGTTTTCAATCATCCGCCGCTTCGCCGCCAGTTCGCCCATCTGTTCGGTAAAGTACTCGAAGCGGTTACGCCCGTTACGCTTGGCTTCATACAGCGCCATATCGGCACAGCGCAGCAGGTGCTCCGGCGTACTGATCCCGCGCTCGGCAATGGCAATCCCGATGCTCAGGCCGACGGAAAGGTTGTGACCGTCGACGTTGAACGGCGGACGAATGGTTTCGATCAGGCGGCTGGCAACGATTTCCGCCTCTTCCGCCTGCTTCAGGCCCGGCAGCACGATAGAGAACTCATCGCCGCCGGTCCGCGCCAGCGTATCCTGCTCACGCAGCACGCTGCGCAGCCTCACCGCCACGGTTCGCAGCAGATCGTCGCCAACCTGATGGCCCAGCGCATCGTTAACGTTTTTGAAGTTATCCAGATCGAGGCACAGCGTGGCGGTAATCTTGCGCTCTTCACGATCGGCACGCAGCGCGTCGTTGAGACGCTGGCTGAACAGCACGCGATTCGGCAGGCTGGTCAGATTATCGTGATGCGCCATATGGTGGATACGCGCATCGGCGGCGCGCTGATCGGTAACATCATCGGCGATCAGCAGCACGTAGTTATGGGTAGCGTCGTTGCCGCGAATAATCGAGGCCGTGGCGTTGATAATCCGATCGCGCCCGTGGCTGTCCAGCAGGCGTTCGCTGCGGTGCATCCCTCCTTTGCGCTGTGCGGCATCGGAAAGCTGCATAAAATATTCGCCCATTTCCAGCGTCATACACTGCGAGAGCTTCTTGCCAACAAAATCTTCCTGCACGCCGCCGAGCAGCTGCTGCGCCTTACCGTTGATCAGCAGAATTTCACGGGTGACCACGTCTTCCACAATCACGCTGGACGGGATATTGGTCACGATGGTATCGAGAAAGGTCGACAGCGCGGCCATTTTTTCGCTGTGACGTTCCGCCAGCTCGCGGGCTTCGCGCATTTGCTCTTCATATTCGCGCAGCTCGGTACAGTCGCGGGTAATCTTAGCAAAACCCAGCAGTTCACCGCTGTCGGTACGAATCGCATCAATAACCACATGGGCCCAAAAGGCACTGCCGTCCTTACGATAGCGCCAGCCTTTACTTTCGTAACGGCCGGTGTCGCGGGCGATGCCCAGACCGTGCTGTGGTAATCCCTTTTTCTGATCCTGGTCGCTGTAAAAGCAGCTGAAATTTTTACCGATAATCTCGTCCGGCATATACCCTTTGGCCCGCTGGGCGCCCGTATTCCAGTTCGCGACGGTACCGTCCGGCTTCAGCATATAAATGGCGTAGTCAACTACACTCTGAACCAGAAGCCGATACATTACATCTGAGTTTTCATTCATTATTATTTTCACCCGGTTGCTGACAGTCATTTCGCTTCAATGAAAAGATTCTGTCGGCATGCAATCAATACGCCATCGGATGGCGTACACGCTGATCCTGCCCACATCCTGTGGAAACACGACTCCTGTCGTGCCTGCGACGAACAGTCTCCCTGGGAGGGTCAAAAAACGCTGTATGCCCAGATCCGTTTCGCCTGGTACTCCGTCGGCGTTCATTATCTGCTTTGTTGAATAAACATTCAAAATGCAAATCGCGTTTTTTCGTTAATCTGACTTCATTTGTCAGTAAATAGTGGGCTTCAGGCAGAGAAAATAGAGCAGTCAGGTGAAAATTCAGCATAAGGAACAATTTTTTGCCCTGAGATTCCACCTGGAAATTAATGGAAACACTGTTAGTGAGATTCCTCACAAACATTCACGGTATAACCATCAAAAATTCGCTGTGGAGTTTCTATGTTCAAATCCTTTTTCCCCCGGCCTCTGTTGTTCTTCAGCAGCGCGGCACTGTGGAGCCTGATGGCGATTCTGTTCTGGTTCGGTTTTGCCGGTAGCCATCTCGCGCACATGATGCAGTTCTCCCCGGTAGCCCTCGGCCCCTTACCGAATAATGCGCTGTGTTTTATTGCGCCTGGCGAACTCGGCTTCTACAGCTACTATGTGCTGGCGGCGCTGCTGTTTGCCGGCTTCTGGGCGCTGTTCAGCCCGCATCCGTGGCAGCGCTGGTCGGTACTCGGCAGCACGCTGATTATCTTTGTCACCTGGTTTTCCGTGCAGGTCGGCGTAGCGATCAACCGCTGGTACGAACCCTTTTACGATCTGGTGCAGCGGGCGATGGCGCATCCGAATACGGTAAAAATCGACACGCTTTACGGCCAGATTGGCGGCTTCCTCAGCATCGCGCTGATTGCCGTGGTGATCGACGTCCTGAACCTGTTTTTCATCAGCCACTACGTTTTCCGCTGGCGCTCAGCGATGAATCATTACTATATGTCGCACTGGTCGCGCCTGCGCGGGATTGAGGGCGCGGCACAGCGCGTGCAGGAAGACACCATGCGCTTCGCCTCCACGCTGGAAGATATGGGGGTCAGCTTTATTAATGCGGTGATGACGCTGATTGCTTTCCTGCCGGTGCTGGTCGCCCTGTCGGTGCATGTCAAAACCGTGCCGATTATCGGCAGTGTGCCTTATGCGTTAGTGATCGCGGCCGTCGCGTGGTCCATTCTGGGCACCGGACTGCTGGCGGTGGTGGGCATCAAGCTGCCGGGGCTGTCTTTCCGCAATCAGCGGGTGGAGGCCGCCTATCGTAAAGAGCTGGTGTACGGCGAAGACGACCCGCAGCGCGCTCAGCCACCCACGGTTAAATCGCTGTTTTACAACGTGCGCATCAATTATTTCCGCCTCTATTTTCACTATCTCTACTTTAATATCGTGCGTATTTTCTACATCCAGCTGGATGCCGTATTCAGTATTTTTGTGCTGTTTCCGTCGATTGTCAGCGGGGCGATAACGCTCGGACTGTTAACGCAGATCACCAACGTCTTCGATCAGGTGCGCGGCTCGTTCCAGTATCTGATTAATTCGTGGACCACGCTGGTTGAACTGATGTCGATCTACAAGCGTCTGCGCAGCTTTGAGCATACGCTGGACGCGATGCCGGAGGCAGAAAGCACGGTCTGATGGCGTACTGAGCTGTTGAGGTGCAAGGGTGCTGAGGTGCTGAGGTGCTGAGGTGCTGAGGTGCTGAGGTGCTGAGGTGCAGGAGTCTGGCGTCAGGAATGATGGCCGCCAGTCGAAGCGGCCATCGTGAGCAGTCAGGTTATTTTCCGGCCAGTGCGGCGAACACTTTCTCAACCGCACAGGCACCGGGATCTTTCACCCCGTCCAGGCTTTCCGCATTCAGGTACGAAGCCCGCCCGGCACCGGCGCTGCGCATTCCACTGGTGCTGTCCGCCCCCTTCCGGGCAGCGTCCGCCACCGCGGTCAGATCCTGGCCCTGAACCAGCGCGGCAAAGGCCGGGTGCAACGCGTCAATCATCGTGCGCTGCCCAACCTGCGCCCCGCCGTAGTGCTGCATCCGTTCCAGACCGTAGCTCAGCGCCTGTGGCAGCGGCTCGCCCTCTTCCAGGCGCTGGCCGGCGGCGGTAAACATAATCGACATCAGTACGCCGCTGGAGCCGCCCATCACCGTCGCCAGTTTTTCGCCAATAACGTTAAGCAGCGAGCCGGTACTGTCGAGCGGCAACGCCTTCTCTTCGCAGGCTTTAAGAATACTTTTCGCCCCGGCAGCAAAGGTTGAACCGGTATCGCCATCGCCCACCTTCGCATCAAGATTGTTCAGTTCGCTTTCCAGGCTTATCAACGTCTGGCAAATGGTGGTCAGTAGCGCCGCCACGTTGTCGTTGGCTGAGGGAACGAACGTCTGCTGCCGATCGAGCGTTTTTGCCGGCACTTCCAGCTGCGCTGAAGGCGTCAGCGCCACCGTCCAGCCTGCGGCTTCAACCGGTGAGAGCAGCGCTTTCTCCAGCCCGTCATCCAGTCGCAGCACCGAGAGGGAAAATCCTTTCATATCCAGCGCGCTGACCAGCGTCGCCGGCCCGAGCAGCAGGCGCACCCGTTTCCCGATGGGCGAGTGCAGCACTTCCCGCGTCAGCACCGCCATCTCCAGCATGGAAAAACCACCCAGGTTGTTGATCAGCAGCGCCAGCGGCGCATCGCCAGTATGCGCTGCCAGCCGCTGTACCATCTGTGCAACAACCTCCACGCTGTTCTGGGTTTTTAAGGTGGAAGCGCCGGGCTCCCCGTGGATGCCCATCCCTAACTCGCAGGTTCCGGGCTTAACGCGATCGTCGCGCGCCTCACCGGGAATGTGGCAGCTGCTGAACGCCACGCCGATGGAGGCGGTCGATGCGATCGCACGCTGGGCCACGGCGGCCACGTCAGCCAGACTCTGGCCCTGCTCTGCCGCAAAGCCGGCGATCTTGTGCACCAGCGCCGTGCCCGCAATGCCGCGCGGCTGGGGGTTATCCGGCAGCGCAATATCATCCTGCACCATCACCATTTCCACGCGATAGCCCAGCCGTTTGGCCTTTTCCGCCGCCAGCCCGAAATTCAGGCGATCGCCGGTGTAGTTCTTAACGATCAGCAGGCAGCCCGCCTCCCCGGTGACATTGATAATGGCGTGCAGCACCGCATCAACGCTGGGCGAAGCAAAGACATCGCCACACACGGCGGCGGTCAGCATCCCTTTGCCGACAAAACCAATATGCGCAGGCTCATGCCCGGAACCACCGCCGGAAATCAGGGCGACCTTCGAACGATCCCAGTCGCTTCGCACCACCACGCGCAGATCGCTACCCAGCGCGAGGCGGCTAAGATTATGAAAAGGCGTACTTAACAGTGCCCCTTCAATCGCCTCATTGACCAGCTGCTGTTTGTCGTTCATAAAAAACTGACTCATCTTATCTCCTTATCTCAGGGATGCACTCTGCCCGGGTGGCAACCTGCACGATGCCCTAACTGTAGTAAAAATCCGCGAGACAATCGTTACTCAAACGGCGCAATACGCAACGATCGCTTTTTTAATCTGGTTAGTTAACTAAGTAATAATATCGACGTAAATTAAAATGCATCTGATGACGTCATTTCGCATTATTCCGATCATAATTAATTACAATATTTAGCGAAAATAAAGGCTAACAATTTCAGGGGAGTGAAAGAGCTGTCTTTGATACGCATTATTCATATTCTGCAAAAAATGAAATATAAAATTTAAATTGCAGCATCAATCACAATTCCGAGGGATGAATATGAAAAATAATTCAAAAACGGCTACAAATAAGGCAGATGTTCAAATAAGATCGTTATCAGCCTGGCACGTTATATCCCTAAGCCACCTGTTAAAGACAGCATAAAGGTAGATATCCTTCCGAAAGACCATCATATAAAACGCTGACACCAGGGCGTCTAAAGGGGGCAGATTATGCGATCTGTTCCTTTTTTTTCGTCCTGTCACTTTTCAGCATCAGGTTGTCAGCTTTGCGTCAGTCAACGCCCCGTCGCCATCGCAGAATAGAGCCTCTATCACAAGGAGGAATCACCATGCTGCAACAACCCCACGACAAGTACCGCGCTTTCCCGCCGGTGGCGCTGAGCGATCGCCAGTGGCCGGGTAAGACGCTGACCCAGGCACCCCGCTGGCTCTCTACCGATCTGCGCGATGGTAATCAGTCGCTGGCCGAGCCGATGGACGGTACGCGTAAGAAGCTGTTCTGGCAGCTCCTGTTGCAGTGTGGATTTAAGGAAATAGAAGTGGCGTTCCCTTCAGCGTCGCAAACCGATTTCAATTTCGTTCGCGAGCTGATTGAACAGAGGATGATCCCGGATGACGTGTCGATTCAGGTGCTAACCCAGGCGCGCAGCGATCTGATTGACCGCACGTTTGTCTCCCTGGAGGGCGCGAAAAACGCCACGGTGCATCTCTATAACGCCACCGCGCCGGTATTTCGCCGGCTGGTCTTTCGTCAGAGCAAGGAACAGATTATTGAACTGGCGGTCAATGCCACCCGCCTGATCCGCCAGCGCTGCGAGGAGCAGCCGCAGACCAACTGGACCTTCGAATATTCGCCGGAAACGTTCTGCTTTACCGAGCTCGATTTCGCGCTGGAGATCTGCGAGGCGGTTGCCGCCGTCTGGCAGCCCTGCGCGGAGCGCCCGATGGTCGTTAATCTGCCCGCCACCGTAGAGGTCAGTACACCGAACGTCTATGCCGACCAGATTGAGTACTTCTGTCGTCATTTCTCCTGGCGTCCACAGGTCTGTATCAGCGTCCACCCACATAACGATCGCGGCACCGGCATCGCCGCCGCCGAACTGGCTCTGCTGGCCGGAGCCGATCGGGTGGAAGGCTGCCTGTTTGGCAACGGAGAACGCACCGGCAATGTCGATCTGGTGACCATGGCGCTGAACTTTTACACCCAGGGCATCAACCCAGGGCTGGATTTCAGCCAGCTGAAGCAGGTGGTGGATTTAGTGGAGCAGTGCAACCAGCTGCCGGTCCACCCGCGCCATCCTTATGCCGGTGAACTGGTCTTTACCGCCTTCTCCGGCTCGCATCAGGATGCCATTAAAAAAGGCTTTGCCGCCCGTAAAGAGCAGCAGGATAACGTCTGGGAAGTGCCTTATCTGCCGCTCGACCCGGCGGATATCGGCTGTAGCTATGAGGCGGTGATCCGGGTTAACAGCCAGTCGGGGAAAAGCGGCGCGGCGTGGATGATCGAGCAGAATCACGGCCTGGTTCTGCCTCGTGCCCTGCAGCAGGATTTCAGCCAGCGCGTGCAGCAGGTCACCGACGGCGAGGGCAAAGAGATGACTCAGGCGGCGATCTGGCAGCTGTTCCGCCAGGCCTATGGCCTGACCGCACCACAGCTTCAGTTGGGAGAATACCGCAGCCAGAGCGACAGTCACGGACAGCTGCAGTTTGAGGCCAGCGTGCAGTACGACGATCGCCCACACCCCGTTGCGGGCAGGGGCAACGGACTGCTGTCGGCGGCGGTTGATGCGCTGCGCCAGGCCTTTGATATCTCCTTTACCATTCAGGATTATCACGAGCACACCCTCGGCCAGCGCAGCGACAGCCGTTCGGTCGCCTACCTCCACTGCACCTTCGCCGGCAATCACAGTGCCTGGGGCGTCGGTATCGACAGCGACGTTTCACGCGCTTCGCTGCAGGCGCTGCTGAACGCGCTGGCGCAGGGTCAGCTGGCCGGCGGGAAGTAGTCGCTGGGCGATACCCCCATAATGCGGCGGAACATCGCGCTGAACGCACTCTGGCTTTCGTAACCCAGTTCAAGTGATACCGTCAGCACGGAGTCTCCCCGCGCTAAACGCGCCAGCGCTTCCATCAGCCTGGCGCGCCGCACCCAGTCGCTAAACTGCAAACCGGTTTCCTGGTAGAAGCGCCGCGCCAGCGTGCGGCTGCTGACGTTTATTCGCCGGGCGCTGTTCTCCAGCGTCCAGCTTTCACCCGGTTCGGCGCGCAGGGCATGGCACAGTGCGACCAGCGCTTCACTCTGCGGTTCCGGCAGGCTGAACGGCAGTTCGGTCATCACCCGGATTTCATCCAGTATCAATTCATAGATCCGTTCCGCCCGGCTGGCCGGAGCGTAAGATTCCGGCAGCGCCAGCGCGCTGACAATCAGCTCGCGCAGCAGGGGAGAAACCTGCACCACCTGGCAGCTGGCGGGCAGATCGGCACGCGCCAGCGGGTCGACGAACAGCGTTCGTGCCGCTACGTTGCCGGTCATCTGCAGCGCATGAGGCACCCCCGCAGGCAGCCATACGCCGCGCCCCGGCGGCACAATCCAGTGACCCAGATCCGTTTCAATACGCACCACGCCGCTCAGCGTATGAACCAGCTGCGCGCAGTTATGCTGATGCCGCGGCTCGCAGTCGCCGTGGTGATAGTCCTGAGCATGAGGCACCAGTGGCCGGGTCGCAAAAGAGAAATCAATGCTGGATGACATAGGGTTCCCGGGAATTGGCAGGAACTCAAGCTTAACAAAGGCGCGGGCAGAATGCGGTAAAAAGAGGGAGAAAGTTGCGGAGCCGTATCGGGTGGGGAAACAAATCAGGCGAGCCGATTGCGGCCCGCCTGCAGAGGAGAGGGATCAGGAGTGAGCGACTTTCAGCTGTGCTTCATAAGCCGAAGCCTGCTTCGCGTCGAACTGATCTTCCCACTTGGCAACAACCAGCACCGCCAGCGCATTCCCCACCACGTTCAGCGCGGTACGGGCCATGTCGAGGATACGGTCAACGCCGGCAATAAACGCCAGGCCTTCCAGCGGGATCCCCACGCTGCCCAGCGTGGCCAGCAGTACCACGAAGGAGACGCCCGGCACGCCGGCAATCCCTTTGGAGGTAACCATCAGCGTCAGCACCAGGATGATTTCATCGCCCAGCGACAGGTTGATGCCGTAGAGCTGCGCAATAAAGATCGCGGCGATGCTCTGGTACAGCGTGGAACCGTCGAGGTTAAACGAGTAGCCGGTTGGCACCACAAAGCTGGTGATCGATTTCGGCGCGCCGTACGCTTCCATCTTCTCCATGATGCGCGGCAGAACGGTTTCCGAGCTGGCGGTGGAATAAGCCAGGATCAGCTCATCCTTGAGGATGCGAAACAGCACGGTGATACGCAGCTTACAGATACGCGCCACGGCACCCAGCACCACAAAGGCGAAGAAGGCAATGGCGGCGTACACCAGGATCACCAGCTTGGCCAGCGGCCACAGCGAGGCGAAACCAAAGTTAGCCACGGTGACTGAGATCAGCGCAAACACCCCGACCGGCGCGTAACGCATGATCATGCTGGTCACTTTGAACATCGCTTCCGAAGTAGAGCGGAACACTTTCACCAGCGGGTCGCGATGTTCAGACGGCAGCGAAGAGAGTCCCAGGCCAAACAGCACCGAGAAGAAGATAATCGGCAGCATGTCGCCTTTAGCGATAGCCGCGAAAATATTCTGCGGGATCAGCGACAGAATGGTGGTGACCAGACTGTGGGGCTGACCCTGAACCTGCGCCGTTGTAGCTTCATATTTAGAGATGTCCACCGTTGCCAGCGTCGACATATCAATGCCGGAACCGGGTTGGAACACATTCGCCAGAGTAATACCTGTCACAATGGCAATGGTGGTAATCACTTCGAAATAAAGAATCGTTTTAACACCAATACGTCCGAGTTTTTTGGCATCCCCGACGCCGGCGATACCGACAATCAGCGTTGAGATAACGATCGGGACAACAATCATTTTGATCAGGTGAATAAAGATGTCACCGGCCGGGCTGAGAATGTTAGTGACTAACCATTCGCGTTCCCCTGGTTGATTATGCAGAACCGCCCCAACGACGATCCCCAGTACCAACGCAATCAATATTTGCCAGGCAAGGCTGAGTTTTATTGCTTTCATAACGAGTCTTTTCCTTAACATAACCTGCTTTCCGCGCGGAGCTTGCGGAGTGAATGACACTCAAGGGAGGCAGACCGAAACCGGTCAATTCACAGGTAATGGATGGTTGATACCTGTATTCAGGCGCGTAATCAGTACCATTTTAAGCGGTATTAATGCAAGTCTGGGCGAGATGTATCTATTTTGTTAAATTTAAGCAGAATAAAGCTCTGTTTTTAACCACATAGCACTAAGCTGTTGTTCTGATTAACAATATGAAATCTTCAAAACAACATAACTATGCACGGAGCAATTGACTGCCGCAGTAAATTAACGGTCTGCTTGCGCTTTTTTTGTACAACGCTCCGGCGGAAAACGGCTTTTTCTTTCCCACTTCCCTCTCTTTATGACGCTGTCTTCCCGCTGTTTCATTACATTCGGTTATGGCGTGATCTGCCGCTCAAAAAGAAAACAAAGCTTTGTGGGCATCTTCACTTAACTATTGATTGACATATTATTAACATCTTCAAGGAGGCCAGCCATGAGCCAATTACATACGTACCCGGTTCCCGCGAATATTGCGGAAAACACCCTGATCAATGCTCAGCAGTACCAGTCGATGTACCAGCAGTCAGTGCAGGACCCCGATGCATTCTGGGGTGAGCAAGGCAAGATACTTGACTGGATCACGCCTTATCGTACGGTGAAAAATACCTCTTTCGCCCCGGGCAATATTTCTATTCGCTGGTTTGAAGACGGCACCCTTAATCTGGCTGCCAACTGCCTGGACCGTCATCTGCAAACGCGCGGTGACCACCCGGCCATCATCTGGGAAGGTGATGATGCCAGCGAAAGTAAAACGCTGACCTATCGCGAGCTGCATCGCGATGTCTGCCGCTTTGCCAACGTGCTGCAGGATCTGGGCATCGGTAAAGGCGACGTGGTGGCTATTTATATGCCGATGGTGCCGGAAGCTGCGGTTGCTATGCTGGCCTGTGCGCGCATCGGTGCGATTCACTCGGTGATTTTCGGCGGATTCTCCCCGGAAGCCGTGGCCGGACGTATTATCGACAGCACCGCCAGACTGGTGATCACTGCCGACGAGGGCGTCCGCGCCGGTCGCACCATCCCGCTGAAGAAAAACGTCGATGACGCCCTGAAAAACCCTGCCGTGACCAGCGTGAAAAACGTGGTGGTATTCCAGCGTACCGGTCGGGACGGCGACTGGAACAGCGAGCGCGACCTGTGGTGGCACGAACTGGTGGCCAACGCCAGCAGCGAACACCAGCCGGTTGAGATGAACGCCGAAGACCCGCTGTTTATCCTTTACACCTCCGGTTCAACCGGTAAGCCAAAAGGCGTGCTGCACACCACCGGCGGTTATCTGGTGTATGCCGCCACGACCTTTAAATACGTTTTTGACTATCACCCGGAAGATATTTACTGGTGCACCGCCGATGTCGGCTGGGTCACCGGTCACAGCTATCTACTCTATGGACCGCTGGCGTGCGGTGCAACCACGCTGATGTTCGAGGGCGTGCCAAACTGGCCGAAACCGAGCCGTATGGCGGAAGTGGTCGATAAGCATAAAGTGACAATCCTCTATACCGCGCCAACGGCGGTCCGTGCGCTGATGGCCGAAGGCGATAAGGCGATTGAGGGGACCGACCGTTCCTCCCTGCGTATTCTGGGTTCGGTCGGGGAGCCGATTAACCCGGAGGCCTGGGAATGGTTCCATAAGAAGATTGGTAATGGCCGCTGCCCGATCTCCGACACCTGGTGGCAGACCGAAACCGGGGGCTTTATGATCACCCCGCTGCCCGGCGCAACAACGTTAAAACCGGGTTCCGCCACCAAGCCGTTCTTTGGCGTACAGCCTGCGCTGGTGGATAACGAAGGCCATCCGCAGGAAGGCGCTGCCGAAGGCAATCTGGTGATTGTCGATTCGTGGCCGGGACAGGCGCGGACCCTGTTCGGCGATCATGAGCGTTTTGAACAGACCTATTTCTCAACCTTTAAGAATATGTATTTCAGCGGTGACGGCGCACGCCGTGATGCCGATGGCGACTACTGGATCACCGGCCGCGTTGACGATGTGCTGAACGTATCCGGCCACCGTCTGGGCACCGCAGAGATCGAATCCGCGCTGGTTTCGCATCCAAAAATTGCCGAAGCCGCGGTGGTCGGTATTCCTCACGGGCTGAAGGGCCAGGCGATTTATGCCTATATCACCCTGAACCACGGCGAGGAGCCCACGCCGGAGCTGTATACCGAGGTGCGTAACTGGGTGCGTAAAGAGATAGGCCCGATTGCCACGCCGGACGTACTGCACTGGACCGACTCCCTGCCGAAAACCCGCTCCGGCAAGATCATGCGCCGAATCCTGCGCAAAATCGCCACCGGGGATACCAGCAATCTCGGCGATACCTCAACGCTCGCCGATCCGGGCGTCGTGGAGAAACTGCTGGAAGAGAAACAAGCCATTAAAATGCCGTAACCCGATGGGGGCCTCCGTGCCCCCATGCTTAACTGCCGCAGAGCAGCCCGTCGTCTTTCGTCCTAATTTTCAGCACCATGAAGTGATAACAAAAAAACCTGGCCGCCGAAGCCGTGCTTCTGCTGTCCCGGTATAACTCTACCTCTGGAGACGCTGTGATGAACGATGTCATTTATCAACGCATAGAAAAAAGCGCCCGATTTAAAGAACTGGTCAGAAAACGCCAGAGCTTTGCCACCCTGCTGTCCCTGATTATGCTGGTGCTCTACGTCGGTTTTATCCTGCTGATCGCCTTTGCTCCCGGCTGGCTGGGCACGCCGCTACATGACGGCACTAACGTCACGCGCGGTATCCCTATCGGTATCGGCCTGATCGTGGTCTCCTTTGTACTGACCGGCGTTTACGTCTGGCGCGCTAACGGTGAGTTCGACCGCCTCACCCGTGAACTGCTGAACGAGGTGAAAGGATGAAACTTCGCCTGCTACCCCTGACTCTGCCCGCCCTGCTGCCTTTCGGTGCGCAGGCCGCCGATGCGATTACCGGTGCGGTGGAGCGCCAGCCCACCAACGTTGAAGCCATTATCATGTTCCTGATTTTTGTGGCGGCCACGCTGGGTATTACTTATTGGGCGTCAAAACGTACCCGTTCGCGCAGTGATTACTACACCGCCGGCGGCAATATCACCGGTTTTCAGAACGGGCTGGCGATGGCCGGGGACTTTATGTCTGCCGCCTCGTTCCTTGGCATCTCGGCGCTGGTTTATACCTCCGGCTACGATGGCCTGATCTATTCACTCGGTTTCCTGGTCGGCTGGCCGATTATTCTGTTCCTCATCGCCGAACGCCTGCGCAACCTTGGCCGTTACACCTTTGCCGACGTGGCCTCCTACCGCCTGAAGCAAAAGCCGATTCGAACCCTTTCCGCCTGTGGTTCACTGGTGGTGGTGGCGCTGTACCTGATTGCACAGATGGTCGGGGCCGGTAAGCTCATTCAGCTGCTGTTCGGGCTGGACTACCACGTTGCGGTCGTTCTGGTCGGCATTCTGATGGTGATGTACGTGCTGTTCGGCGGCATGCTGGCCACCACCTGGGTGCAGATCATCAAGGCCGTACTGCTGCTGTTCGGTGCCAGCTTTATGGCCATCATGGTGATGAAAACCGTCGGCTTCAGCTTCAATAATCTGTTTACCGAAGCGATGAAGGTCCACCCGAAGGGCATTGAGATCATGCGTCCCGGCGGCCTGGTGAAAGATCCGATATCCGCGCTGTCGCTCGGCCTGGGCCTGATGTTCGGTACCGCAGGCCTGCCGCATATTCTGATGCGCTTCTTTACCGTCAGCGATGCCCGCGAGGCGCGTAAAAGCGTCTTTTACGCCACCGGTTTTATGGGCTACTTCTACTTCCTGACCTTTATTATTGGCTTCGGCGCGATCCTGCTGGTGGGGGCTAACCCGGCCTTCAAAGATGCCGCGGGTGCGCTGATTGGCGGTAATAACATGGCGGCGGTGCATCTGGCCGACGCGGTCGGCGGCAGCCTGTTCCTTGGCTTTATTTCTGCGGTGGCCTTCGCCACGATCCTGGCCGTCGTAGCCGGGCTGACCCTCGCAGGCGCATCGGCGGTTTCCCACGATTTGTACGCCAGCGTGTTCCGCAAAGGACAGGCGACCGAACGCGAAGAGCTGAGAGTATCCAAAATCACCGTACTGGTGCTCGGCGTGGTAGCAATTGCGCTGGGGATCCTGTTTGAGAAGCAAAATATTGCCTTTATGGTCGGGCTGGCCTTCTCGATTGCCGCCAGCTGTAACTTCCCGATTATCCTGCTGTCGATGTACTGGTCAAAACTGACCACTCGCGGCGCCATGATCGGCGGCTGGCTGGGGTTAATCACCGCCGTGGTGCTGATGATCCTCGGCCCGACCGTCTGGGTACAGGTGCTGGGGCACGACAAGCCGGTTTATCCGTATGAGTATCCGGCGCTGTTCTCGATGCTGGCGGCCTTTATCGGCACCTGGCTGTTCTCCATCACCGATAACTCAGCGGAAGGTGCGCAGGAGCGCCTGCGCTTCCAGGCTCAGTTTGTTCGTTCACAAACCGGCGTCGGTATTGAGGGCGGTAAAGGGCATTAAATTATGGCGACAGGGGCGGGTCGGATGCCTGCCCCTGAGTTGGTAAGCCGCAAGCTTAACTGATGATTAATGATTCATGTTGGCGAGTTCATCTTCCGACAGGCCGGTAATTTCTGCTATCGCCTGACGCTCGAATCCCTTCGCCAGCATTTTTCTCGCCAGCGATCGTTTTTCATCTTGTGCGCCTTCCTGGCGGCCTTCTTTCAGCCCCCTTTCCATGCCTTTTTCAATCCCTTGTTCCTCTCCCTGTTCAAAAAAAAACTGATTGCCGTTCTGCTCAAACCATTCTGCCAGCGTCATCATTCCCTCCCTGTATCCAGACATTCGGCGAGACAGCTCCTGTGCAAAAGCATGCGGTGAGGGCGTCCTGCCGACCTGTAACATATAGTTGAACAGCGGTTTCAGCTGCTCTTCGCCAGTGTAGCCAGCGAACAGCAGCGTGACCAGCGGCTCCAGCAACTCCACGAGATCGCGCTGGCGAATATGCTTCTGCAGCAGTTCGAGTATCGCCATTCGGCGATGTTGCATGATTTCATCATCCGGAATAACCGTCACGTCAACCAGTGGGAAGTCGCCGCCGTAGAGCCGGGCCGCTTGTTGCGGATCGCTAAATGCCTGCAGCCAGCTCATTGAACAGGGATAAGGCGTGACCCGACCGTGATAAAAAAGTATCGGCACCACCAGCGGCAGTTGTTCATTGCCGGCATCAAGATGGCGCTGCATCACCGCGATGGCGTAACGCATTAATCGAAAGGCCATATGCCTGTCGGGCGTGCTTTGATGTTCAATCAGCGTATAAATATAGCCCTCCCCTTTGAGGGTTTTGACCGAATAAAGCACGTCGGAATAGTAAGCACGCAGATCCTGTTCAATAAAACTCCCTGATTCCAGTGCGAGGGTATCAAGACGGCACGCATTGAGCAGATCTGACGGCAGGTAGATCTGTAAAAAGTCACGCGCGGTATCCGGGTGGCCTAATATCTTTTTAAAAATCGCATCATGCGGCGTTGGCGTTTGAGTTCCTTTCATCACCGCAAGATGCTTTATTTTTCAGATGCCAGAAAGGGAATTTTTTATTTATTCTCTGCGCCTGCGGCAGCCCTTCCATTTTTCTGCAAACGGCCTGTTTTCGATAATAATAACCCCGAGCTCGGCCCGAAAATTATCACTCCCTATTTCAGTTAAAAACGCCGGTCGGGTAATTTAACTTTAAAGGAACAGCAGAATGAACGGAGATGATGAACGGCTAAGGTGAACGGTGAAATACACCCGGCCAGATAATGCGGCAGACCAACGGGGCGAAACAGGCTCACTGCCCGTTTACGCCCCGTCAGCTTCCGCCGCGCGGGGCAGCGCGGCGGAAGTGTACAACTGGACGATTAGAAGTGCAGCGCGGCACCCACGTACGGGCCGTCGGCCACGACGTTATCTTTACGGCCGTCTTTGCCGTTCATTGACATGTATTTATAGCCAACGTTGACGTCAACCAGCGAAATCGGCTGGAAGCTGATGCCGGCCGAGGCTTCCTGATAGTTATCGATGTGGCTGGAGAAGGAGTCCGGCGAGTAGAAGTACTGGCCGTAAACATTGAACATTTTAGTGACCGGCACCTGTACGCCGCCGCCAACGGCGATCGCGTAGCCATCTTTGGTGTCTTTCGGATTGGTCGACATGGCTTTAATGGTTGGGGACAGCATCACATCGCCGATCGCCACGTTATAGCCCAGGCCCAGGCTGCTGACGTTGCCATCGTGATCGCTGCGCAGCCAGTCACCGGATAAGGCAAAACCCGGCGTGCTGGTGCCCAAACCAACGTGAACGTCGGTGTAATCTTTGCCGACGCTCACGCCGCCATCAATCGCCTGAGCCGTTCCTGCCAGCGCCAGCAGCGCCAGGGCGCCGGTCGTCATTGCCACTTTTTTCATTGTTCTCTCCCAATTTAATTTACTCACGCCTGAAAACGGCGGTGGTGCAGCGTAAACCAACTGTTTTAAGAATTATATGAGAATGAGCTAAATGGTAATAAATTTGAATAATCTTACAAAAGAGTGAGTAACCAGATATTTCCGTCAGGCGCTGACCCACATAATATGGCCGACTACCGGCGCGATAATCACCGTCAGCACCCCGGAGAGCATCATGACCAGGCTGGACACCACGCCCTCCTGCGGACCGAGTTCGTAGGCGCGCGCCGTACCGGCCCCGTGCGAAGCGGCACCGAAACCTGCGCCTTTCGCCATCCCCTGCTTGATCGCCAGGCGCAGGAACAGCAGGTCACCGACCGCCATGCCGAAGACCCCGGTGATCACCACAAACAGGGCGACCAGGTCGGGTTTACCGCCCAGCTGCTCTGCCGCCGCCAGCGCAAAAGGCGTGGTGATGGAACGCACCGCCAGGCTGCGCTGGATCTCCTCCGGCAGCGTCAGCAGGCGCGCCAGCCACACCGAGCTGCAGATCGCCACCAGCGTGGCGGTGATCACCCCGGCGGTCAGCGACAGCCAGTGGCGGCGGATAATCGTCATGTTTTCATACACCGGCACCGCGAAAGCCAGCGTTGCCGGGCCGAGCAGCCACAGCAGCCAGTGGCTTTCGCCAATATAGTCCTGCCAGCTGATGTGGGTGACAACCAGCAGGGCCACCAGCACCATTGGCGTCATCACCAGCGGCATCAGCAGCAGCCGGTGCCAGCGCCGATACAGTCGTTTATTGGCAAAGTAAATCAGCAGGGTTGCGGCCAGGCACAGAACGCTCAGGACAAAATCATTCATGATGCTGCCTCTGCTGTTTACGCGCGGCCAGCCACAGCTCAAAACGGCTGACCCGGTCGACGACGATGCTGGTTGCCCCCAGCACCAGCAGCGTGCTGAGGGTGATCACCAGCAGAATACGCCAGCCCTCAACCCGCAGCAGCTCGGAGTAGTTCACCACCGCCACCACTGCCGGGATAAAGAACAGCAGCATTTCGGCCAGCAGCCAGTTAGACCCGGCCTTCACCCAGCGAAGCGGCAGAATGCGCAGCATAATCATTGCCAGCAGCAGCAGCATGCCGACGATATTGGCCGGCAGCGGCAGGTGCAGCCAGCCCACCAGATGTTGTGAAAAAACAAACAAACCGACATACAGCATTACCTGTAGTGGAACCTGAACCCGTAGCAGCCAGCCCGTTTTCACCGGGTCTGTCATGGTGGCCATCGCGTCATTACCTCATTGGGAGCCTTTTTGCTGTGATTATTATAAAGGAGTAACAAAGCGTGAAAAAAATGACTTAATATTATTTCAACTATGCCAAACAGGAATGATTATGGACGTTCGCGCCCTGCGCTATTTTGTTGAAGTTGTCCGCCAGCAGAGTTTTACCCGGGCGGCCGAACAGCTTTACGTCACGCAGCCGACCATCAGCAAAATGCTCCGCCAGCTGGAGGATGAGCTGGGCTGCACCCTGTTAATGCGCGAAGGCCGCAAGCTGCATCTGACCGATACCGGCCAGGCGGTCTATCAGCGCGGGCTGACCATCCTGCAGGAGTTCAAGCAGCTGGAAGCGGAAATCAGCGATCTTAACGAACTGAAAACCGGCGAGCTGCGGCTGGGTATCCCGCCAATGGTCGGCATGCAGATCGCCGGCTCGATCTCTGCTTTTCGTCAGCGCTATCCCGGCGTGGAGCTGAAAATTTCCGAATTCGGCGGGCTGACCGTTCAGCAGGCGGTGCTGTCAGGCAGCCTGGATATTGCCATGACCGCCCTGCCGGTGGCGGACGATCTGCCGCTCAACTCGCTGCCGCTGATGAGCCATCCGCTGTGCGTGCTGGTACCGCGTACCGAGGCCTGGCTACGGCGCACGCACCTCAAACTCAGCGAACTGGCCGGACAGCCGATTTTAATCTACAACGAAGAGTTTTCCCTTAACCGCCAGTTGATGCGGGCCTTTCAGGCCAGCGGCTTCACGCCGCAGATCGCCGTTCGCAGCGGGCAGTGGGACTTCCTGGCGGCGATGGTACAGGCGGGAATGGGGGTGGCGATCCTGCCGGAACCGATCTGCCAGCGGCTGGATAAAAGCCAGCTGCTGTGGCTGCCGCTGGAGTCGGACCTGGTGTGGAAACTGGGGCTTATCTGGCGGGAAGGCAGCTATCTGTCGCGCAGCGCTCAGGCGTGGATTGCCTGCTGCCGTGAATTCTGGCCGGACAGCACGCCCGGACGGGTGGTTTAACGTCATAAAAAAGGGCGACCCTTTCAGCGGTCGCCCCGTTCAGGCTTACTCTTCTTTTTCGCTCAGCAGCGTTTCCATCAGGTCAAGATCGTGCAGCAGCTTGTGCATCGTTTCGTCACTGATCTGCTGCGTGGCGCGCAGGTGATACAGCTCGCCGCGTTCCGCACGCAGACCGGTCAGGCGGAAGCGGCGCTCCAGATTTTCCGCATACAGCGCGCGCTCCAGATCCTCTTTGCCATCCACCCGGCGGCGCAGATTACCAATCACCCGCGAGCTGACCTCTTTCAGCAGTTCCGGATCGAGCGCTTCTTCGCTGTCGGCCAGCAGGCGTTCTTCCATTTTGTACAGGCTTTCAATCGCCGTGCCGGCCATCACCGCCCGCGCCATCTGCACTTCGCGGCGGTGAACGGTTTTATCGGTGCCTTCAATCCCACGCAGCAGCAGCGGTAAGATCACCACCCCCACCAGCAGGGAGAAGAGGATCACCCCGGTCGCGAGGAACACCAGCTCATAGCGCGCCGGGAAGTCATTGCCGTTGCTTAACAGCAGTGGAATCGACAGTACGCCGGCGAGGGTAATCGCACCGCGCACTCCGGCAAAGGAAGCGATCAGCAGCTCACGCGTGGTGTAGCTGGAAAACTCCATCGGGCGCTTCTTCAGCATATGGCGGCTGATATAGCGCATGCCCCACAGCCAGCCGAAGCGGACGACCATCAGCGCGGCATAAATGGTGACGACGGAGGCAAACAGCGCCCACAGTTCCACGTTCGGATCGGCATCGGCCTGCCTGACGGAAATCTCCAGAATCCCCGGCAGCTGCAGGCCCAGCATCAGGAACACCATGCCGTTGAAGACAAACTCCAGCATCTGCCAGGCACCGTTGGCGCGCAGGCGCATCGCCAGCGGTGCCTGGCGGATGATGCCGGATCGGGAGATGGTCATCCCGGCGGCAACCGAGGCCAGAATGCCGGAAACGCCGATGTGTTCCGCAATCAGGTAAGAGGCAAACGGCAGCAGCAGCAGCAGGACGGTCTGCGTTGCCGGGTCATCGCCGCTCCAGCGGCTGAACAGACGCAGGGATTTGCCGTACAGCCAGCAGATAGCGATACCCGCCAGCAGGCCGCCAATCGCCACCTTGAGAAATTCCAGCGACGCCCCGGAGACGGTAAACACCATAGTGCCCATCGCCACGGCGACGGCAAACTTCAGCGACACCAGGCCCGACGCGTCGTTCATCAGCGCCTCACCCTGCAGGATCGCCATAATCTTTTTCGGGATGCGCCCTTCCCCAACGATGCCGGACAGCGCCACGGCATCGGTCGGCGACAGCACGGCCGCCAGGGCAAAAGCCGGGATCAGCGGGATACCCGGCACCAGCCAGTAAATCAGGTAGCCAATACCCACCACGGTGATCAGCACCAGCACCAGCGCCAGGCCGATGATCTCGCGCCCGTGGTGCAAAAACTCACTGGTGGGGGTTTTCCAGCCGTCGGCAAACAGCAGCGGCGGGATAAACAGCACTAAGAACAGCTCCGGATCGAAATCAACGTGCAGACCAAACGTCGGCCAGGCGAGCAGTGCGCCCACGGCGATTTGAACCAGCGGCAGGGGGATTTGAAATGGGATCATTCGCGCGGCGACGCCCGACAGCGAAACGACCAGCATCAGAATCAGGATGGTAAAGAAGATTTCCATGCTTTCCTTTTATTTATCTTCCAGTGGTGTGCAGGTGAACGCCTGCAAGGCAAGGGCAAAGCCCTATCCGGCAGCGCCGTAAGACACTGGTTATAGTAAAGCAAATAAATAAACTGATGAAAAACAGGATGTGCGTCGAGGGGAAAATTCAGTGACATCTGAAGGTGGGGCCGGCGATCCCGGCCCCGGAACAGGATTAAATCGCCCAGCCGCCCGCGTAGAAGGCCACCAGGATCACCGCGATAACCACGGTGCCAACATTCAGCTTGCGCCATTCACCGGCCACGATGCGGCCAATCACCAGCGAACCGAAACCGATCATAATGCCGGTCACAATGTTACAGGTCAGTACGATAAACACCGCGGCCAGCAGGCCGGACATGGCATCAACGAAGTCATCGAAATCGATTTTCGACACGTTGCTCAGCATCAACAGGCCAACGTACATCAGCGCAGGTGCCGTCGCATAACCCGGTACCAGATACGCCAGCGGCGACAGGAACAGGATCAGCAGGAACAGCACGCCCACCACCACCGCCGTCAGGCCGGTTTTACCGCCCGCCGCCGTACCGGCCGCCGATTCGATATACACCGCCGCAGGCGCAGCGCCCACCAGACCGGAGAAGATGCTGCTCACCGAGTCGCTGGTCAGGGCTTTGCCGCCGTCGATAATCTGATTGTTTTTATCCAGCAGGTTCGCCTGGCCGGCCACGGCGCGAATGGTGCCGGTGGCATCAAACACCGCCGTCATCACCAGCGCCAGCACGCTTGGCAGCACCGCCGGCTGCAACGCACCGAGAATATCCAGGCTGAACACCAGCGAGTTGCCCTGCGCATCGCTCAGGCTCGGCATGGCAAACAGCCCCTGGTATTTCACCGCCGGGTCAAAGATCAGCCCAATCACCGAAATACCGATGATGGTCAGCAGAATGCCACCGGGTACGCGGCGCTTTTCGAGACCAAAAATTACCGCCAGACCCAGCAGCGACATAATCACCGGGAAGGAGACAAAGTTACCCAGCGCCACCGGCAGGCCCGGGGCCGGGTTTTTCACCACCAGGCCCACGCCGTCGGCGGCAATCAGCAGCAGAAACAGGCCGATACCGACGCCGGTACCGTGTGCCACGCCCATCGGTAGATTACGCAGGATCCAGGCGCGGATCCCGGTTGCGGAGATCACGGTAAACAGAATACCCATCAGGAACACCGCACCCAGCGCGACCGGCACGCTGATGTGCTGGCCCAGCACCAGACTGAAGGCGGTGAAGGCCGTCAGGGAGATGGCGCAGCCGATGGCCATTGGCAAATTCGCCCACAGCCCCATCAGCAGTGAACCAAAACCGGCCACCAGACAGGTGGCAACAAACACCGCCGTGGGAGAGAAACCGGCTTTGCCCAGCATGCTCGGCACCACAATCACCGAATAAACCATTGCCAGAAAAGTGGTCACACCGGCCAGAACTTCGGTCCGCACGCTGCTGCCGCGCGCGGATATTTTGAACCAGGTGTCTAACGTACCACCGGCCGGTTTAGAAGGAGTCGACATAGTAATCCCCTGAAATTTCTTATGAGCTATTGCTGCGCGGCACCGGGAAACAAACCTACGTAAACGTTTGCGTCTCCGGTGCAATATTCACGACAAAAGGAAACACGTTGTCTTTTGCGTGTTTAAAACCGCGTAATTTAGATGCTTAATTAAAAGGCAAACGATTATCCAGCGTTTAACGGTCCGTTTTCAACACCTGTTCACGGTTATCTTTATTTATTCCAAAACCCGCAACCCGGTAATTCAATGCGAATCCCGGATTAAGCGAAACTTTATCGGGATATGCTGGACGGCAAAAATAGCGCTTTCTTATGAGCGCCTACCCGCCGCAAACAGACCTTCAGGAGAGGGTGATTTCGCCGCCCTTTTCCAGCGCACGCTGCCAGGCTCCGCGATGCTGAACTTTCTCCAGCCAGTTTTGAATCGCCGGGCTGTCGGCCGCACCTGCGCGGGCGGTCAGCGCCAGCAGCGGGAAGCTCATCTGCACATCGGCAATGCTGAAGCGGCTGCCGGCAAACCAGTCGTGCTGCGCCAGATGCTGTTCGATATACTGCCGGTGGGTGGTCAGCTGCTTGTCCAGGTACGCTTTCTGTATCCCTTTGCCAAACGCGCTGCCAATCGGCCTGAGCAACCAGGGCACCGGCGCCTGCCCCATCCGGCTGAAAATCAGCTTCATCACCAGCAGCGGCATCAGCGACCCTTCGGCGTAGTGCAGCCAGTAGCGGGACTGCAGCAGCTCGTCTTCATCCACCAGCGCCAGGCGGTCTTCGTCATCATAGTGGCCGGCAAGGTATTCAAGGATCGCGCCGGACTCGGCAATCACCCGATTGCCGTCGGTTATCACCGGGGATTTTCCCAACGGATGGATTTTTTTCAGCGCTTCGGGGGCCAGCATGCTGGGTTCACGCTGGTAGCGTTTGATCTGATAAGGCACGTCCAGCTCTTCCAGCAGCCACAGGACGCGCTGCGAACGGGAGTTGTTGAGATGATGTACGGTGATCATGTTCGCTCCGGCAGTCAAAGACTTTCAGTATAGAAGCGGCTCAGCTGCTTTTCACATCCAGCAGGATCGCCCCGGTCCCCTGTTCGCTCAGGCGGTCATTCGGGTTACGCAGCGGGCAGTCTTCCATAGAGAGGCAGCCGCAGCCAATGCAGCCATCCAGATCGTCACGCAAATGGGTCAGCATTTCGATACGGCTGTCCAGCTCGTCGCGCCACTGCTGCGACAGCACCGCCCACTCTCTTGGCGACATCCTTTTCCCCGGCGGAAACTGCATTAAATTATCGCCGATCGTCGCCAGCGGAATACCGATACGCTGGGCAATTTTGATAATTGCCACTCGCCGCAGCACGTCTCGCGTATAGCGGCGCTGATTCCCCGCATTGCGGTGGCTGCTGATTAACCCTTTACTTTCATAGAAATGCAGTGCCGAAACCGCAACGCCGCAGCGCTGCGCCACGTCGCCCGGAGTCAGTTCACGCTTGTTGGGGGAGTTGCCGTTTTTTTTCATTTAGCGCTTTACCTCAAGTTAACTTGAGGAATTATACTCAGCCTCCATTGAAAGGGCGAGATGCATATCATCGTGCCCATCCGTTGCCAGTACGTCAGACGTTATGGCGGCCAGATTTGACGCAGAACCAGGGAGAAAAACGTATGCATGATGACATCATCCGCACCCTTACCGACTGGATCGAAAGCAATCTTGATAAAACGCTGTCGATTGATGAAGTGGCGGCCAAATCGGGCTATTCGAAATGGCACCTGCAGCGTATGTTCCGTACCGTGACCAAGCAAACCCTCGGGGGCTATATTCGCGAACGCCGCCTGACGCTGGCGGCAGAAGAGCTGCGGAAAACCCAGCGCCCGGTGTTTGATATCGCCATGCAGTATGGCTACGACTCGCAGCAGACCTTTTCCCGCGTGTTCCGCCGTCAGTTCTCGCAGACGCCGACGGCCTACCGCCACACTATGCGTCGCCAGGCGCTTCAGCGCGGCAGCTGGAATTTCGACTGCAGCGACTTTGCCATGAACGGCTTCGCGCGCGGCGGCAGTAAAGTCAGCACCGTCTGCAGCTGACCCGCACGGGTCAGCACGGTGCCGCCGCCGTCTCCGGTGGCCCTCCGGGCGTCAGTTCCCAGAACGACGGGGACAGGAACCAGCCGCCGCCCCGCTGTTTAATCTGATACATCGCGCTGTCCGCCTGGGCAAGCAGCACCCCGGTACTTTGATGATGCTTGCCTAAGGCAACGCCGATACTCAGCGTCTGGGGAAGCCGCGTACCGTCTTCCAGCTCTACCGGCTGCCGCATCTCGGCGGTAATATCCCGCGCCACCTGCGCCGCCTGCTCTTCGCGATCGATCGCGGTCAGCAGAATGGCAAACTCGTCACCGCCCAGCCTCGCCACCAGATCGTCTTTGCGCAGCCGCGCCCGCAGCCGCCGGGCGATAACCCTCAATACCCGATCGCCCGCCGCATGACCAAATCGATCGTTCACTTCTTTGAAGCGGTTACCGTCGATAAACAGCACGGCAACGCGCTGGCGCTCGCGGGGATCCAGCCAGCGTTTTTCCAGCTGATGGTTAAACGCCGCGCGGTTGGGCAATCCGGTGAGCGGGTCGTGCAGCGCCTGATGGGCGAGCGTGTCATTTTCCCGCGTCAGGTGCTGATGCCAGCGGTCCAGCTCCGCATTCAGCCGCCGGGTCAGGAAGCTGGCCACCAGCCCGCTCACCAGCAGCGCCACGCTGAGCAGCAGCAGCAGCGGCCATAAATAATCGGGCAGTTGGCCGCCCTGATGGGGGTTATCCAGCGCCATGGCCAGCAGCGAAATCAGACCCGCCAGCAGCGCAACCGCAGCAATAATGAGATGGATGCGGTGAAAAGATTTACGCAGCGTGCGCGACGGTGCGGCGACAGGCGAGCTGCCATCCCGGTCAATGCTCATAGTGAATCCCTCCCTGAAAGCGGCGCTCAGGCCGGCCCCCGTAGCGGTTCTACCTGCGTAATGCGCCCGTCGCCGTCGTGATAAACCCGTAGCCTGTCGCTGCCGCTCAGCAGGCCGACGTCCTGCTGGCTGATGTCAAAGCTGCGCGCCACCTCCACCGGCTCCAGCCCCGGCCTGCGCCGGCGCCGCTCGGTGCGAAAACGCAGCTGGTTATACTTGGCCCAGCCGATCAGCAGCAGGGCATTAAACAGCCCGATGCCGATATACAGCGTCAGCGTGCTCAGCCCGGACACCAGCGGGCGCGGGCCGCTGAACGGCATGGTTTGCAGGACCTTGAGCAGCCCGGTGGTAAACAGCCAGATAAAACCGCCCCAGCCAAACAGCGTCAGCACAAAATCGATTACGCGCGGCACCCAGCCGCGAGGGGTGAAAATTAACGGATTCGCCATAGTGATTATCCTTTTTCGATACCGCGATCGGGGCTTTCCCAGCGGGCGCGCTGCTTTCTGGAACGCAGCATCACTTTGGGGAAGGCCACCAGCGTGGTGAACAGACTCAGCATCCAGTAGACCAGCGGATACCAGATGACCCAGAACAGAGAACCGGCCAGGCGCGGCTCGTAGCGCCGTTCAATCAGCAGACTGACGCTGAACTGCAGCAGACAGGTCACCGCCAGCACCATGCCGGTAAACTGCGGCGGAAACAGGTCGTAAACGCGGATGCTGTCCGGGATCGGCATCACCAGCCCCAGCAGGAACAGAATGACGCTCACCGCATAGGTAAAGGCCCAGATGGTTGACAGGCTGAACTCAAAGAACAGCGTCCACATCCGGCGATATTCCCACGACCAGATATGGCGCAGATTTTTCAGGAACACTTCCGCCCCGCCCTGTGCCCAGCGCAGCCGCTGGCGCCACAGGCCTTTCAGCGTTTCCGGCATCAGGATCCAGCACAGCGCGCGCGGTTCAAAGAACACCGACCAGTGACGCAGCTGCAGTTTCCAGCTGATATCAATATCCTCGGTGATCATGTCCGGGCTCCAGTAGCCGATCTCCGCCAGCGCGCGGCGGCGGAACGCCGCAACCACGCCGGAGACGGTAAACACCTGGCCGTATACCCGCTGCGTGCGTTTGATCAGACCGATAATTGAGGAAAACTCCCCCACCTGGATCCGCCCAATCAGCGTGGAGCGGGTGCGGATGCGCGGATTACCGGTCACCGCCCCCACGCGCGGATTATTCAGCAGCGGCGCCACCAGCCAGGCGGCGGCGTCTCTGTCCAGCAGCGCATCGCCGTCGATGCACACCAGGAAGTCGCTGCGCGCGGCGGCGGCCCCGGTCTGCAGGGCAATCGCCTTGCCCTGGTTAGCCGCCAGATGGATCACCCGCAGCTTAGGATGGCTGGCGGCCATGGCATCCAGCACGGCGGCGGTGTTGTCTTTAGAACCGTCGTTAACGGCGATCACTTCGATATTGCTATAACGCTGCCCCAGCGCGGCCAGCAGCGCCTCCCCGGCGTTGGCCTCTTCGTTGTAGCAGGGAACGATAATCGAAATCAGCGGGTTCCCCTCCAGCTCGGGGGCGGCAACGTCTTTCCCCCATTTCCAGTGGCGTTCGCGGTAAAACCAGAAATAGAGTCCGCCGGTCATCCAGATGCCGGACATAAACAGCGGCCAGAAGAAAACAAAGTTCAGCATCACTTCACCGGTATAAATCACCGTAATACCGAACGGTATGCTCAGCACCAGGCAGAGCATCAGAAAGGCAAGGATACGATCGATCATGGCAGCGGATACCAGGTTGATGAAAAGACGGGACGGATGTCGTTCAGCGCGGGGCTGTCGTTCAGGAAGTCATCCGGGTAATAGCCGAAGCTTTGCGCGCCGCTGGTCTGCAGCTGCTTCATCCAGCTCGTCAACTGGGTGGCAGGAATAGCGCCGTGTTGTTCCGGCTGTCGCCAGTCGCGGGACTGCAGCTCAAAGACGGTCTTCTTCAGCGCGCCCGGTCGGCGACCTACCTCGGTCACCAGCCTGTCCAGCCAGGCGTTGCTTTCCTGCGCGGGCACCTGCTCCATCAGCGGCATCGCCATCGGTGCCACCCAGTCATAGGCCTGCAGGAAGTCGTCGAGGTTTTGCGCAAACCACGCTTCGCTCTGCGGCTCCAGGATCGGCAGGGCAAAGATATTGCGCGCGGTTTTCACCTGCGGTCCGCGAATGGCCCGCACGTCGGCGGTCAGCTGGCGGGTGAAGTCGATCAGCGTGCGGCTCTTGAAGCGCGTCCAGCGCTGGAAGGTTTCAGGATCGCGGCGAATTTCGGCAATCGACGCCGGGAATCCGGCGGCCTGATAGGCACGAAGCGCATCCAGACCGGCGTCCTCATCGTCGGCGAGCACCGCATCATCGTGGTAGATGATGCCGCTGAACACCGCGTGGCTGGCCAGATCCTGATAGATCTCGCGAATGCGGTCGCGGGCGACGCTGCTGTACGGCGACAGCCGCTGATACTGCTGCGGGTCCACCCGGGTCTGCCCGGTTTTCAGATCGATTTTCTCCACGCGCGGCAGGGATTTGTCCAGATCGAAGGCCAGCACCGGCATCCAGGCGTAAACCTCGGCGCGGGTGCGGGTGGCGATCTGCCAGGCGACGCGGTTAAACAGATCCTCGCGCACCGGCAGCCAGCGGTTGGGGAAATAGAGCTCATGCACCTGCCCGTCTCCGTCCGGGTCGGCGAAGGCCTGTAAAAAGACCGTGTTCGCCCCGGAGTCGGCCACGCGCTGGATCAGCTTGTCTAAATTGCGCGCCTGCTGCTTAGGGTCGGCATCGTAGACGTAGTCGAGATCGACATGCATTACCCGCATCGCGCTGGTTTCCTGTGCCTCAACAATCCGCTGGGCAAAGCTTTCCAGGCTGGGGTTATTGGCAATCAGCAGGCGCGGCACGTTGTCCAGCGCATCCACGGAGGCCAGCCCGTCATCCAGCGTCATCGCCATCTGATAGCCGTGCTGGCGCACGATGCTCAGCGCTTCTCCGCCGGCGGCGCCGTAAGGCCAGACCCACACGCGCGGCGCTTTGCCGGTCGCAGCGGTAATACGCTGGGTGATTTTATCCACGTCGGCGTTGACCCGCTGGCGGTACTCGGCCCCGGTTTCGTAACGCTGCTGCTTCGTGTCATAGCGGCGATTCACCGCATACGGCTCGCTGTTGCCCTGCGGGTTGGACACCTCGCCCTCGTGCTGGGCATACGTGTGCGCACCGATTTCAACCAGCCCGGAGCGGGACATTTCGCCAATCTGTTGCCAGGTGGTGAAACGATCGCGCGGCGTCATCAGCCCGCCAAAGTTCACCGGCTGCCCGGCGGGGGTATCAATCCAGCTGCCTACCGGCGCCAGCACCGCGTGCCACTGGTAAGCTTTTAACAGCGGCCAGACCCGGCGATAAAAGCTGCTGTAGCCATCATCGAAGCTGAGCAGCACCGCCTTTTCCGGCAGCGGCTTGCCGCCGGCTCTGGCGGTGAGAATGTCATCCACGGACACCGGGTGATAGCCGTTTTCCCGCAGCCAGGCGAACTGATCGTTCAGCGCGCTGCTGCGCACCGACAGGTAGCGCTGATCGGCGGACTCGTCCTCCACGTCGTGATAGGCGAGAACAATAAAGTGATTTTTCGGCCACGGCTTTTCAGCGGCCGACAGCGGCCGGTCAGCGGGAGAGAGAAAGCGCGGGTGCCCGGCCTGGCTGCAGCCGTTTAACAGCAGTGCGGCAGGCAACAGTAAAAGAAGCATGAACAAACGCATCGTCCGGTCCTCAGAATCGGTAGTTCATATCAAATGAAACAGAAAGGTTTTGCTCGCGGACGCCGTCATACGGGCGTTTATCCCACGTCAGCTTCACGCCGGTATCCAGCACGTCGTTCCAGCGAACCCGCTGGCCGTAGCTGACCGTGGTCACCGCGCCGCTGCCCTGCCCCTGCTGCCAGTACGAACCGGCACCCAGCTCAACCTGCTGGCTCCATTCGGTCTGATAGTGGCGATACATCAGGTGATCGAGGCTCAGCGCGGGCACCACCGCCAGATCCCGCGACGGGCTGTAGTACGGCGTATCCGTTTTGCTGTTGTGGCTGCCGCTGATACCCGGCGTAAAATCGAGGGAGTAGCGCGCCCCGGAGGTCAGCCGCTCCGAGCCGTCAATCGACCACTCCACGCGGTTGTTGCCGTCCGAAAACCAGGAGGGAGCAACGGAAACCTGCCATTCCCGGCGTTCGCTCTGCCGCCAGCGCGCCCACAGGCTGCCGCCGTTAACGGTGATGCCGTTGCGCAGCGCCTGCAGCGGTGCTTCACGCATCAGGCGCTCCGCGCTGCCGCCAATGCGCCAGCTATCGCTGAAGTCGTGCCAGCCCGACAGCCGCGCACCGATTTTCTGCCCGCTGCCGAAGCGCTGGCCGTTCAGTTCGGCTTCCGCCCAGTTATCGCGGGTGCGGTATTCCACACCACCGCGCACGCTGCGGTTAATCCCCCGGCCTTCGCTGAACTCGCTGTCGGCAAACGACAGGCCGGTAAAGATCCGCCAGTTGTCATCGATGGGCGGGCTGTAGAGCAGCGCGTCGAGGGAGAGGTCGTTGTCCCCGCTGACCGGGCTGTCGGAGTTGATGCCGTGTTCACCCTGCACGCGCAGCTCGGCGTAACGATGGACGTTGCGCAGGCGATCGAGGCGCTGCGTGCTGCGGCTTTCCGGCTGGCGCTTTATCACGTCATCCGCCAGCAGGTCGGCCTGCCGCCACTCCTGCAGCTCCAGCGCCGTCAGCCCCTGCTGGGTTTCCAGCCCCAGGCTGCGCGGCTCCATGCTCTCCACGCGCTTCAGCTCGGCTTCCGCGCGGTGCGGCCAGCCGCGAATCAGCCACAGGCTGGCTACGTCTATCTGTAATCCCTGATTGCCCGGCGCGGTTTGCGCCAGATGTTCAGCGCGCTGCTGGGCGGCAGGCAGATCGTCATGCAGCAGGGCAGACTGAACCTGCAGCTGCTGCGCATCCAGCCAGTCATCGTCAGGAACCCGTTCCGGTGAGCCGAAAATATTGAGCAGATAGGGGCTGGAGGCGACGAAACGATCGCTCTGCCGACGGGCGGCATCGGGCTGCTCATCCTCGGCCAGTGCATAGAACAGATCGCTCTGCTCGGTGCGGCTGAGCGGGCTGGTCGACGTTTCGGGCGGCAGCGACTGATAGATGGCCACAGCACGATCCGGCTGGCGCAGCCACAGAAACGCCGCCGCCACCCAGCGGCGGGCATAGGTGGGTATCACCGTCCCCTCTGCCGTCAGGCGCTGATACTCCTCCACCGCGTCCTGCATACGGCTGCGGGCAACCAGCGCACCCAGCCTGTCGATGCGCGCCTGCTGATAATCGGCGTGGGCGTCGGGGTCGTTCTGCCATGCCGCCAGCAGCGGCTGATAGTCAGCCAGCGCACGGTCGGCCACGGCAAAACGCTCCGCTTCCGAACGGCTCGGGGTAAAGGCGACACGCACCTTTTCCGCCGCGGCGTCACGCTGCAGTCGGCGTAGCTGCGCCGCGTCCGGCTCTGCGCGCGTGGCCTGGCGCAGCGCCGGGCCGCTGACCCGGTTCAGGGAGAGCGCGTTAAGGTAGTTTTGCTCAATCTGCCGATCGCCGGCAAAGCGCGACTCCGCCGCGCTGGCGGACTGCAGCGCATCCTCTTTTTTCCCGGCGGCAAACTGAACGTAGGAGAGGTCGAGCCAGCGCCGGGCGGTGGCCGCCGCCGCAACACGCTGCTGCGCCAGCGGCAGCGCCCGCGCACTGTTTCCGGCATCGGCCAGGGTCATCAGATAACCGCTGTGCAGGTCGTCATTGCCCGGCTCGCGGGCCAGCGCCCGCTGCCAGACGGCAAGCGAAGTCTGCCACTGGTGCAGGTTGCGCAGCGATCCGGCCACCGCCTGCAGGCCACGAACCGGCAGCGTAACCTGCCGATCGTAGCGCTGCCAGACGGCCACGACCTGGCGATCCTCCCCGGCCCAGCTGGCAATCTGTAGCCAGTCGGCGATTTCACCCGCGCTCAGCGTTCGTCGTTCGGCTTCACCGTCGAAGAATCGCAGGGCGGGCGCATTGTTTCCCTCGCGAGCGGCCACGATCAGGGCGTCATAATTCTGCGCCGCCGCCAGCGATGGCAGGGTGCTGAATGTGAGTAATAACGCGACCGCTTTTTTCCGCTGGTGTGGGCGGCATTTCAACCTGGAAAAGCAACAAAATAACACGGCAACTCCTTTATTATTTTACTTATCCGTACAGGTGTATTGTTGGGTTTATTATTTATTTGAGTTTTTATAGCGACGAAATCCCCACCCAAAATCAGGTTTCGGGAGAATAGATAGTCGTATCATTTGTTATGAAAATCCTACATAGCATTGAGAGCCTGTACAACTTTTAAGGCTTAAGATTCCTCTTAAACCTTTGTAATACGGACTTATTTGTCGAAATTCAAAAACAATAAGTTATTTATTTTCAATAAATTACCAAACTCACCATACCAGTTGAAATAAGACTCATCCCCGCACTCAGCTCAATTTATAAAAAACGCTGCTGTACAAAAACTGAAAAACAAAATTCCTATCAGACTCATTAATCAATGTCGTAATGCGAATTGAATCGGGGAAATGAAAACAGCAAAACTCCAGTAATAAATGGATCTGATTTACACCGCACGTCCTTAGCCGATCCCCCGCCTTTCTGCAAAGAGAAAAAGCCTTTTTCAACGGCTGAATTTAATCACCGTGATTAATTTCATTCTTTTCAATTGAAAAAAACCCGGCGGCAGCAGAGCGACAGCCCGCTTTCAGCGCGCCAGAAAATTGTCATATCGTGCGTAAATTTCGTTCAACTTTTAAAAACCGATGATATAATGTGACCGTCGTCACACTTCCTTGACCTTTATGTCAGTCCGGAAAGAGCCTACCTGGCAGCTCTTGTTCCGCTTACGGTGATGCCGCTTCCAGTCAGTCAGGACCGATCATCGTGGAGTTAAACATGGGTACGATAACCGCCAGCGTTATGCTGATGAGATGGGAACTGCTGAGCGCAGTCATGATGTTTATCGCCAGCACGTTCAACGTGCAGTGCCGTAAAGCCAGCCGCAACGCTATGGCTTTCGTCTTTACCGGCATCGGTATTGGCATGTCATGCTGGTTCGTTACCGGCCTGCTGGGGATTAGCCTGGGGATGGAAAATTTATACAACTTCTGGCATATCACTAAAGACGTGTTTATCAACGTCATGAGCCAGACGCCGCCGGACTGGCCGATGCCCTGATTTCCCGGCCCGATGAGCCGGACTCATCGGGCCAGTTTGCTTCCCGCCCTGCTTCGTTTCCCCTCCTTATCTGCTTTGTTAAAACAGCGCGAATTATCGCTGGCTTATAAATAATCCTCAGCGCAATAAACCGAATCAGAATTTATTTTTAAATCCACAGGAATTTTCCTAATCGCATATCGTGAAATACTGATATAAAATAGCCGAACTACCTCAGCACGAATTAATTCCAGTTATTATCGCCATATAATAGTTAAGAAAGGTAATAGCATTTATGAGAAAGTCACGATATACGGCAGAACAAATCAGCAGAGCTATTAAAGATTCAGAAGACGGTATTAAAGTTAAACAGATTTGTGAAAACCTCGGTATTTCTGAAGCGACGTTCTACAGTTGGAAAAAGAAATATGCCGGATTAAACTCAGAACAGGGAAGAAAAATCAAAGAATTAGAGGAGTCCCTGCACAGCCTGTCGCGCGAAGTGCAGCTGCTCTCTTCCGATAAAGAACTGCTTCAGAGTATTGTGAAAAACTTCTTCACTACCGGGGATAAACGCAAAGCCGTCACCTTCCTGCAGGATACCCATAAGGTGGGAACCCGCCGCAGCTGCCGCCTGCTGAATATCAGCCGCAGCGTTTATCATTACCCTTGCAATTGTGAGGGCCCGTAACTGACTGACAGTGGAAATTATTTATCACTCTTTAACATTAGCCACCGATCGGGGGAGAGATATACGGTCGGTGCTAATGTTTTCTTTAAAGTTAATGCGGCGTGCTGTCTGGCATGGATTCGTTCAGCGGCACAATTCGCGACTGAGGCTTAATCCTCATCGCGACCACCACCCCGCAGATCAGGCAAAAAATGCCGAAAAACGTCAGCAGCGGCGGCCACGCCTGGCGCAGGGCAAAGGTATAGGCCAGCCCCGCCAGCGTTTCAAACACGATTAACGGCCCCAGCAGCACCGCGGGCAGGCGCTGGCTGGCTTCGTTCCAGCACAGCGTCCCCAGCCACGAACACAGCAGGCCAATGGTCAGCATCAGGGCAATAAATACGCCTGGCCGTGGGCCAAACGGCAGGGTAAACGGCAGGGTAAACGCAGGCTGCGTCAGATGCAGCTGCCCCATCACCAGCAGATAGCCCAGCAGCGCCAGCGGCAACGTGACCAGCCCCTGCGCGGTTGCCCATGTGCCGGGCCTCAGCGTGGGATGCTGCCGCAGCCAGCGCGCGTTGCGCAGCGGATACCACGTCCAGCAGATGACCGCCGCCAGCGCCAGCGCAATGCCGCTGAAATAGCGCCACGGATCGAGCCGCTGCCCGGCCCCGTGAATTTCAGCCACGTTAACGCAGATCAGACCGCATACAATCAGCAGCAAAGCAGGAGCCAGACTACGCCAGCTGAGGCGCCCTTCATCGCCGCCGTAAAACAGGTTGGCACAGACCGCAATCACCACCGGCAGCGTACCGATAATCATCGTGGAAACCGGTGCGCCGGTACGCTGGATGGCCGTGGCAAGAAAGGCGTAGTAAAGCAGATTCCCCACCAGAGTCAGCTTAAACGCTTCCCGCCAGTCATTGCCGGTCAGACCGCGCAGACGCTGGCGATCCTGCCAGGCCAGCGGCAGCGCTATCAGCCCGAAGGCCAGATAGCGGCCCATTGACTGCAGGGTTCCCGGATAATCCGGCACCAGCAGCGGCCCGACAAAGATTAATCCCCACATCAGCCCTGCTCCGAGGGCAAATAAAATTCCCGCTAACATCATTCACTCCAAATCACGCGCAAAAGCAATGCCGCATTATGGCGGGAGATCGCGTGAAGAGGATTGTAGCAAATTGCGCTAGCGGCTCTGGCGAACCTGTTTCTGGTAGCGGGCAGGCGTGATGCCGTAGCGTCCGGCAAAGCTGCGGGTCAGATGCGCCTGATCGGTCAGGCCGACGGCGGCGGCAACGTCCGCCGGGGGCAAACCGTCAATCAACAGCTGGCGGGCCTTATAGAGGCGGAAAGCCATCAGCATCTGATGCGGGGTCACATGATACTGCGCCTTGAACTGGCGCTGGAAATGGTAAGGACTGAGCGACATCAGCGCGGAGAGATCGCCGAGAGTGACGCGCTCGGCCAGATTATCGCGCAGATAGTCCCGCACCCGATCGAAGCGGTGACGGGTCAGTGCCTCGGTGGGGCGAACGCTGCGGGCGTGGGGGCGCAGCACGTCACAGAGCGACAGCAGCAGGCCATCGATCGCCAGCGCATCGTCCGTCTGCCACAGCCGGGCCAGGATCTGCGAAATTTCACGCGCGTGCTGCGGGTGATGGCGCACCGCGCGATCGAACCACCAGCCGTGCTCACCGGTCAGCGCGGCCAGCCGCTGCGGTTCCAGATAGATCATCCGGTACTGCCAGCCGCCCTCGCTGGCCGATTCCCCGGTATGCAGCTCGTCCGGGTTCATTAACACCAGCGAGTCGACCGGGGCCAGGTGCTGTTCGCCGCGATAGCGAAACCGCTCGGCACCGTGGTCGATAGTCCCGATGCCAAACGCCTCATGGGTGTGCGGCTCGAAGGCATAGCGGGTGATATGCGCCCGATACAGCTCCACGCCCGGCATGTCGGGCAGATGGCGAAAGCTGGCGCGGTCCTGCTCGTAGCAAAACTGTTCCGGTACCCCTTCCACTTTCGCCTCCCCGCTTAAAATTCGACCGCCAGTTTACGCTGTTCAGGCCGCGCCGAACAGCGCTGGCTCAACCGGGAGATCAACCGGCGGGCGGCTGAGCGGTGCCGGCAGCCGGTTCCTGCTGCACGTCATCAATCTTCCAGCCGTCGTGCTCGTGCACCAGCGTGACCAGCAGATGCTGTTGATCGGTCGGATCGCGCCCGAGGGTGACGTCACCAAAGGCACGATTGCCGTTGAGGGTGAAATCGCTGACGCTGACGTTATTCACCCAGCCGTCGCTGTAGTCCTGATCCTGCAGAAAATAATCATCATCCATGCCTTCCGGGCTTTTAATCAGCAGATTTATTTTCTGCAGCAGCCGCTGGGTCACGTACTCATTCAGCAGCGGATCGTGCTCATCAATCGGGCTTTCTTCTTTGCTCAGCGCCGTCAGATACCAGCTGTAGAAGGCCACGCTGGTACTGTGCGGATCGGCATTATGCTCTGCCGCCATCGCCTGAAAGGCGAAGATCGGGGCAATTAGCATCAATAACCACTTTTTCATTCCAACCATCCCGGATTCACCACGACTTGTTTTCCTCAATCAGCCCAGGCACTCCCTGCCGCCTGTGATTGTATTGAATTTACGCGGCTAATCCAGTGTTCCCGGCGGCGTTATCGCCTTTTTTTGGTAACGGTTTATCGGCGGGTGATGCGGCTGTTCATCCATTCGGAAAGGATGGCCGCCAGCCGCTGCGGCTGTTCAAACGGCAGCATATGGCCGGAATCTTCCACCAGCCGGAATTCCGCGTGAGGGATCGCCTCACAGAGCGCCTGCGACTCCGCCAGGTTACGCATGCGATCGTCAGCGGCGGCCACCACCAGCGTCGGGCAGCGAATGTCACCCAGCAGCTGGCTGTCGCTGTTGCGGGCCATCAGCAGCTGGCGGATCCAGGTTTCCCGCCCCAGCCGCAGGCTCATATCGAGGATCTGCTGCACCAGCTGTGGATCGTTCTCGTGTTGCTGGCCCAGCGACAGTTTGATCGCCCGGTGGCTCAGTCCGCGAAACGGGCCGCTGTCCTGTTGAAGCCCCCCGGCGACGGTCGCTTTAAACTGCGACTGCATCGGGGTGTCTGCCGCGCTGGAGGTGGCAATCAGCACCAGCCCCCGCACGCGATGCGGCACCCGGCGGGCAATCTCGCGGGCGACAAAACCGCCCATTGAAAAGCCCACCAGCACGAACTCCGGCGGGCAGCACTCCAGCACGCTCGCGGCCATCTCCTCAATCGATTCTCCCTGCGACAGATCGCCAAAGGTCAGCGGGCCTGCCACCTCCAGCTGCGGCAAAAGGCTTTGCCACAGCCCGGCATCGCACATAAGCCCGGGCAGTAATACCAGCGCAGTCATCGGTTAATGCTCCAGAAAGTTATTGGCCAGCTTGAAAAACTTATACATCACGGCGCAGCTGCCAAAATAGACGATCAGCCCGGTAATCGCCCCCAGCAGGCGTGACGGTATCGCACGCGGTGCGTTCCACGGCGCGGACAGCAGCCAGTTGACCAGCTTACCCGGCAGGCAGATAACGGGCACGCCGCGCTCGCGGATGCGCCATACCCCGCTGAGCACAATCAGCGCCAGCATGATTTCTAGCAGGCCCGCCAGCTCTGACCGGTTGCCCAGCAGCTTCGGCAGGCCAAAATGCATCAGCACTAAAAAGAGGGCAACCACCAGGGCCGAGAGTATGCCTTCAATCAGTAGCCAGACGCCTAACGCGATCTGCCAGCGCCGCAGCGTTTGGAAAACCAGATCGTGGCCGTAGAGATAGAACAGGATCAGTACGCCGCTCAGCGTCAGCACTGGCCAGGTGGGATGCGCCTCAACCGCACTGCGGTTAATGACCACGCCCCAGAACAGCAGCAGATACACGCCGGCCCAGCTCAGGGCAACGTGCTTTTCTTCAAAGGGCGTTCCCTGAAAGCACTTTTCCTGACTGTACTGCAACACCATCGGATTGATGCGGTCGGTCAGCTCGGGATAGCGGGTGCACAGTTCATCCACCTGCCTGCTCATATCGGCGAGAAAATTGGGGATCAGCCTTGCCCACAGCGGCATTTTCTCCTCGCTGCCGGTTATCAGAGCCACCATCCGTTTTTTGCGCCAGGAATCCCCGGCGGAGTTCAGCAGCGCCTGCCAGCTTGCCCCCATTGCCGTGCGACGAGCGGCCCGGTTGAGCTGCCACACCAGGCGACCCGACAGCAGACGGGTGTCATCGTAACCGTCCAGCCCCCAGCCGAGTACGTCCGAGAGATGCATCAACCGTTCGTCGGTCAGCCCCGGTCGGTCAACCAGCGCCTGCGCCAGCTGCTGATGAAACTGCTGCTGCTGCAACAGCGAGCCGTTAGCCGCAACCCGCAGCCAGGTTTCCTCCAGCTGCGCCATACCCTGCTCCGACTCCAGCAGCCGGTCCGCCAGCCGGTTGATTTCCTTTATGCTGTAGGCAGGCGGCGGCAGAGGGATATCTTCCGCGTCCTCGTCGGTGATTGCCGTGTCATCACGCGCAGCATCGTCGTCCTTTCCGCTGAAGTCCGCGCCATCATCAAGCACCAGCGTTAAGCCCGTTTCCCCGGGCTGAACCTGAAAACCAAAACCGGCCAGCTCTCCCGGCTCGCTGGCGGCATACTGCTTCGCCTGCTCCCATGCCTCGCGCAGCCGCTGATAACCTTCAGGATCGCGATCCGGGCGGTGCTGCTTCAGCTGCTTCACATAGGCGCGGCGAATCTCACTCTCGTCGCGGGTCGGATCGATCCCCAGTACGCTCCATTCGTTCATGTTACTGGGTCCAGTTATCGTAGCGGGACAGCATCTGCTCCAGATGCTGACGGAAATCGGCAATCTGACGCACGTCCTGGGTTTCCAGCAGCTGTTCAAATGCCGACAGCGCCGCATCAATCTGCTGCCGCTCTTCGCCCAGCAAGAAGCGATAAAGCTCGTTGCAGCGGGTCAGCACCCGGCGGTTTTCCGGCCGATCGCGCGGATGCTGCTTCAGCGAAGCCAGTCGTTGCAGGCTCTGCTGGATCGCCTCCGCGCTCATCTGGCCCGGCACGTTTTCAATCACCAGCCGGCTGATGGTTTCCGAAGCCGACGTACGGCACTCCACTTCCAGAATGCCGTCCAGCGTATAGGTAAAGCGCACGTCAATGCTGACTTCACCCGCCTTGCGCGCCGGTACCTCAAGTTTAATGTCGCCGAGCAGGATATTGTCCTTAACCCGCCGTCCTTCCCCCTGGTAGATCTCAACCTCCACCAGGGTCTGATTATCAACGGCGGTACACAGGGTTTTCTCCATGCTGACCGGCAGGAAGGTGTTGCGCTCAATCAGCGGCAGGAAGAAGCCCGACTCCTGGCGGCCATGCTGCTCGCGCATTGTCGCCACCCCCAGCGAGTACGGCATCACGTCGGTGAGGATCACGTCTTCAACAGCGCTGTCCTCCATCACCATTCCGGCCTGCACGCCTGCACCCAGCGCCACCGCCTGGTCAGGATGCAGGTCATGGCGCGGGAAGCGGCCAAACAGGCGGGCCACGGTCTGACGGATCAGCGGCATACGCGTAGCGCCGCCGACCAGCAGCACGTGATCCAGCTGGTCGAGGGTGAAACGGGCATCCTGCAGCGCCTGACTGACGGGCCGCTGCAGCCGGGCAATCAGCTCGCTGCAAATCTCGGCAAACTTCGCCTCGCTCAGCGCCCACTGCCAGCGCTTATCCTGCCACTCCAGCTCGGCGGTGGCGGGAGAGGACTGGGTGAGATCGCACTTCAGGCGTTCGGCCAGCTGGCTGAGGCTGGCATAAAGCTCCCCTTCCGCCTGCTGAAGCTCCGGGAACTGCTGCTGCATCCAGCGCAGGATCGCCGCATTAAAGTCATCACCGCCGAGGAACACGTCGCCGCTGCTGGAACGCACTTCCACCACGCCGTCGAACATATCGATAATCGACACGTCAAAGGTGCCGCCGCCGAGGTCAAAGGTCAGGTACTTCTGCTGCTGGTTATTCAGCAGGCCAAACGCCAGCGAGGCGGCAGTCGGCTCGTTTAGTAGCCTTTTGACCTCCAGTCCGGCCAGCTCGCCGGCGGTTTTCACCGCCCGGCGCTGCACGTCATTGAAATAGGCCGGCACGGTGATCACCGCGCAGGACACCGGCTGGCCGAGCGCGTTCTCCGCATCCTCTTTCAGCTGGCGGAGCAGGATCGCCGACAGTTCCTCGGCGCGGAAGCTCTGCGCGCCGAGCTTAATCGTGGTTTCGCTGCCCATATGGCGCTTAAAGCTGGCGGCGGTGAGGTGAGGATGCGACTGCAGGCGCGCCTTAGCAGGCTGGCCCACCAGCATATTGCCCGCATCATCCACGCCGACGACCGAGGGCGTCAGAACGTCGCCAAAGCGGTTCGGCACCAGTTCTGAACGCCCGTTGCGCCACAGGCACAGCAGACTATTTGAGGTGCCAAGATCGATACCAATGACTAAATCGGTGGTCATTCACGCTGTCCTTGTTGACCCGCCCGCGCGGGTTAATGTTATGCCCAGTTCTTTTTCTTGCTGGTTTTGCCAATGCCCGGATTGCAGCTGTTGGTCGGGTCAAGCTGATGAAAATGCTGCTCGTGCTCGCTGGAGGCGTGGTACAGATGGCCGATATTGTGCTCCGCCGGGTACTTCGCCCCGCGCTTATCGAGGTACGCCAGCACCGCCTGTTTAAAGGCTGCGCCGTCCACGCCGGGCTTCAGGATGTAGTCCTGATGATTGACCAGGCAGAAGAAGTGGCCGCAGCAGGAACCTTCCAGCACCTGCGCCTGGAGTTCCGGCGGCAGCTGGATCATCCACTGCTCGTCGTTACGCCGCAGCGCCACGTCGAAGGCGATCAGTCGGCGGTCGGTATTGATGCCGTAGTAGTCGCAGTAAAAAACGGTACAGGCACCGACGCCGAAACGCACCAGGAACGCATCGCCCTGCTCCGCCTGCGTACAGTGGAACCAGTCGCCGTTGCGTTCGGCAAAGAAGGCGGTCAGCAGGCGGTTCATCGCGGCGGCTTCCTCGTGCGCCACCTTGATCATCAGATGGTGCTCATAGCGGCGATGCCACGACAGCAGGCGCGGTGAAATAGTCGACGGCGTCAACCGGTTACCCAGCTGGATCAGCTTATCAATGGTGTTGGCCGGCAGCAGCCTGAGCTGCTTCACTCGCGCATCCCAGCGGGCCTTTTTCTGCATCAGCCCCGGCAGCGCCGACGGCCCCAGGCGCTTAATCGACAGCAGCATATGGCGGGCATAGCGCAGCGTCAGGCGGAAGGCATTCCGATGAATGTATTCCGCCTGAATCGGCAGCTGTTCAAGGCTTTCTATCAGATAGCGGCGCAGCTCCAGCAGTACCTGTTCATCGTTGGTGCCGATATAGAAGGTGTCTTCCTGCGGCGTGGCGTCAAAGGTGGCCAGGCGCACGGCGAAGACAATCACCTTTCCGGCGCAGCCCGCACTGTCGTGCAGATACTGCGGATTGCCGTTAAAGCGCGTCGGCGTCACGGCATCCACGTCTTTAATCACCGAAGCGTAGTCGTCGGCCCAGATTTTCCCTTCCCAGTCGGCGGCGGTGCCGGTGGTGTAATCGCCGGATTCCAGTCGGGCAATCATCTCCTCCGGGTCCGTGCCCAGATCGATCCCCAGATGATTCACCAGCTCCAGCTGGCCGTCGTCGGTAATGCGGGCAAACAGGGATTTCTCGGTAAACGCCGGGCCGCGCTGCAGCAGCGAGCCGCCGGAGTTATTGCAGATGCCGCCCACTACGGAGGCACCAATGCAGGAGGAACCGATCACCGAGTGCGGTTCTTTGCCGAAGGGCTTCAGGCTCTCTTCCAGTTCGGTCAGCGTGCTGCCGGGGAAGGCAATAATCTGCTGCGCCTCATCGATCACCTGCACCCCTTTGATTTTGCGGGTGCTGATAATCACCACCGGACGATCGTAATCGTCCCCGTGGGGTGTCGATCCGCCCGTGACGCCGGTGTTGGAGGCCTGCATCAGAATAATCACGTCGTTTTGCTGGCAAACCTTAAGCGCCTGCCAGAGCTGAGCCAGCGACGCGGGCAGCACCACGGCCAGCGCGTCCCCGTGACCGACGCGGAAGCCTTTACAGTAGTACGCTTTCTGATAGCTGTCGGTAATCAGGCCGTCGGCACCAACCACGACGGCAAGCTGTTGTAGGGTATTGGCATGTTGCATAGCGGGTTGACCTCTCCCTGGAAGATTGATGTGCGCAAAGAGTGTACCTGACAGTTTTCCGACAGGGCTAGCTCCGATCGACAGAAAATGCCCCGGCTTACCGGCGGATAAATCCACAGGATTAATAATGATTTCAGCCATTTTGGGAATTTCAGAGAGATCGTCGGTAAAAGCGCAACAGGCAGAGGCGATCGACTGGATGAGTGGCCGTTCATCCAGAATTAGCGCGACGCATGTTTATTCTGACCGTGGATTATTTTTCTGAAAAAACAGCGGGAAAGGATGAATAAATAGTTAGCTTTTCAGCAGCCATAGGCAAAGTATTTTTATGCATATTCTATTCACACAAAATGCATAAAATTATTTTTTCCTCTGTTTTTCAGAAACTTGAATGTGATCAAAAAGTGAATAATTACGAGCTATTCTGTGTTGACATTGTTATCCCCCACGGCCAGCATTAGGCCACTCGCTTACCTCCCGCCAGCGGTTCTGGCCTGAGTGAAGGCCACACGGCGCTGTCCGTTTTCTCGTCGCGCAGTACCCATAACCCCCCTTTTCATCGGGACGGGATTGCTTTGCCTGCAAAAAAATATTGAGAGGATGCCATGTCTGACCAAGCGGATGCGCAGCAAAATCTGCACCGGGGCCTGAGTTCCCGCCATATCCAGCTGATCGCCCTCGGCGGTGCCATCGGGACCGGGCTGTTTATGGGGGCCGGGAAAACCATTGCCGTTTCGGGAACCTCCATTCTGATCACCTACGTGGTGGTCGGATTCTTTATGTATATGACCATGCGGGCGATGGGTGAGCTGCTGCTGACCCGGCTGGACTATCGTTCGTTTGCCGACTTCGTGGCCGACTATCTGGGACCGAAAGCCAGTTTCTACCTCGGCTGGTCCTACTGGCTGAGCTGGGTGGTCACCTGCATCGCCGACGTGGTGGTCTGCGGCGGCTACGTGCAGTACTGGCTGCCGGCGCTGTCGCCGTGGATACCGGCGCTGTCGACGCTGGCGCTGCTGTGCCTGCTCAACCTGCTGTCGGTAAAAATGTTCGGCGAGGCCGAATTCTGGTTTGCGATTATCAAAGTGATCGCTATCGTGGCGCTGATCGTCACCGGCGGCTGGATGATCGCCAGCGGCTGGACCTCGCCGGATGGCGTGCAGGCGTCGCTCAGCAACGTCACCAACCCGCAGGTGTTTATGCCGCACGGCATCGTCGGCTTCTTCGCCGGGTTCCAGATAGCCATCTTCTCCTACACCGGAATTGAGCTGCTGGGCACCATGAGCGCCGAAACCCGCTCGCCGGAGCGGGTGCTGCCGAAGGCGATTAAGGCCATTCCGATGCGCATTATCATTTTTTACGTGCTGTCGATGGTGGTGATTATCGCCGTGACGTCCTGGCAGCATATTGCGCCGGATACCAGCCCGTTCGTCACTCTGTTTGATAAAGCCGGGCTTCCGGCAGCGGCGGCGGTGATTAACTTTGTCGCCCTGACCTCGGCGATGTCCTCCGCCAACAGCGGCGTTTACTCCAGCACCCGCATGCTCTACGGCCTGTCGGTGGACGATCACGCCCACTGGCAGTTCCGCATTCTGTCGCGCACCACCTCGATTCCGGTACACAGCCTGCTGTTTACCTGCTTCTGTATGCTGATCGGTACGCTGCTGCTGTTCCTGGTGCCGGACGTAATGACGCTGTTCACCGTGGTGTCCACGCTGGCGGCCATTCTGGTGATCTACAGCTGGGCGATGATCCTGATTGCCTATCTGGTGTACCGCAAACGCCGCCCGGATCTGCACCAGCGCTCGACCTTTAAGATGCCGGCGGGCATCGCCATGAGCTGGCTGACGCTGCTGTTCTTCCTGTTTTCACTGGTGGTGATGGTGTTTGATGCGGATACGCTGACGGCGCTGTGTACCATGCCGCTGTGGTTTATTCTGCTGGAGTGGGTCTGGCGGGTGAAACAGCGTAAAGCACAGGTCGAGTCGGAGGCGGTGTGATCGCCTCTGCGAGATGGCAAGCGCGTTGCCGCAGACGATAATCACGCTCGACAGGCTGCATCATAAAAAAAGGCTCTGCCGGATAACCGGCAGAGCCTTTTTTGCAGCAGACGGCGTCTCTTCTGATGCCGTCTGCTGAAGCCGCCTGCGGTGAGCTCAGCGCCCACCGCCCGGCGGCGTCATCGTTTACAGCACGCCCTGCGCCAGCATGGCATCGGCCACTTTCACGAAGCCCGCGATGTTTGCACCGTGAACGTAGTGAGTCTGCTTGCCTTCGCCGCCGTGCTCAACGCAGGCGTGGTGAATATCCAGCATGATGTGCTGCAGGCGGATATCCACTTTCTCAGCCTTCCAGCTCAGACGCGCGGCGTTCTGTGCCATCTCCAGACCCGACGTTGCCACGCCACCGGCGTTAGCCGCTTTGCCCGGTGCAAACAGCACGCCCGCATCCAGGAAGGCGTCGGTTGCCGCGATGGTGGTTGGCATGTTCGCGCCTTCGGCAACGGCCTTCACGCCGTTGGCAATCAGCTGCTTAGCGGCAGGCAGATCCAGTTCGTTCTGCGTGGCGCACGGCAGCGCGATATCCACCGGCACGCTCCACGGCTGCTGGCCGGCGAGGTAAACCAGGTTGCGTTCGCGGGCGTAATCTTCCACGGTGCCGTAGCGCACGTTTTTGATCTCGGCCAGATGTGCCAGCTTCTCGGTGGTGAAGCCTTCTTCATCCACCACGGTACCGCCGGAATCGGAAGCGGTCACCACGCGGGCGCCCAGCTCCAGCGCCTTCTCAATGGCGTACTGTGCCACGTTACCGGCACCGGACACGGCAACGCGGCTGCCTTCGAAGCCCAGACCGTGACGCTTGAGCATCGCATCGGTGAAGTACACCAGGCCATAGCCGGTGGCTTCAGGGCGGATCAGGCTGCCGCCGAACGTCAGGCCCTTACCGGTGAACACGCAGCTGGTGTTGTTAGACAGCTTTTTCATCATCCCGGACATAAAGCCCACTTCACGGCCGCCCACGCCGATATCGCCCGCCGGCACATCGGTGTCCGGACCCAGATGGCGATACAGTTCGGTCATCAACGCCTGGCAGAAGCGCATCACTTCCGCGTTGCTTTTGCCTTTCGGATTGAAGTCAGAACCGCCTTTGCCCCCGCCCATAGGCAGCGTGGTCAGGGCATTTTTAAAGGTTTGTTCAAAGCCGAGGAACTTCAGAATGGACAGGTTTACAGAAGGATGGAAGCGCATGCCGCCTTTGAAAGGCCCAATGGCAGAGCTGAACTGTACGCGCCATGCGCGGTTCACCTGTACCTGGCCGCGATCGTCGGTCCAGGCTACGCGAAACTGAATGGCTCGCTCTGGTTCCACCAAACGCTCCAGCAGTCCCTGCTCCTGATACTGCGGGTTCTGTTCCAGAAACGGCCACAGAGAGGTAAAGACTTCACGTACCGCCTGCAGGTATTCCGGTTGATTAGGGTCACGCTGTTGGACGGAGGTTAGAAACGACTCCAGAGAGTTAAAACCTTTCATTACTAAATCCTTCTGACTGTGGGCTGTCACCGGAGCTAATTAAGAGTTATTTGAATAGCCAGTGAGGTAATATTGTGCGTCAACGACTATATCACCGCTTTTCCCGCGCACAACAAAAAAGTTTTCAACCTTAAATTCTTAAAGTGCTATATCCGCGAAATCATCAGGGGAAAAACTTAACTAAGAATCAGGCTCAACGGCACAACCGGCGCGGGTTCCGGAGGATCTGATAGTAATTAAACTACCCAAAACAAGACATGAAGCCACATTGTCAAACCATCGTAATTACATGAAGTTACGAGAATCTATAAGAAAAAATTATGACGACCAAATGTTAATTAAAGTTAATCATAGCCAGAAAAACCCTTTTAATTAACGCGGACAAATAACGATAAATATAAAAGCCATAAGATTGACAAAAATGAATAAGAAAGAATAAAAACGACCATCATCAATATATGAAATTAGTTTTTAAAAGGTAAGAGGGTTTTATTTTAATAAGTCTGCTCCCGGCACCACCTCAGAAATTACAATGATAAAATATCGTAATAAAAATGATTTTAAGTGTATTCAACCAGGTGAACGGGGCTAAACCCCCTGAGTATCCGGCTGATTCACCCCATCAGGCGGATCGGCCATCATGATATTTTTCAAGAAAACATGCGTTTGCTCAGCCGGACTCCCGCGAGGAACGCACCGGCAGGAGAGAGAAATTAATCTAAATGGCGGTCTTCCTGCCCTGCGGAAATTATCGGTTTCTGTTCGACCGGGGCAAAAAAAAATGATTTAGCGGGCAGGAAACGTCAGGCCGTTAATAACAGAATGCCGGCATAAAAGCCGTGCACTCCGTATCGCGGTGCTATTTCAGGCGATTCTTCAGATGGGATCGCCGGATGCGAATTTCACCTTTGCGCCACTCCCCTTCCGGCGTTGCCCGATCGTCAATCAGCCGGTTAAGCGCCTCGGCGATCAGCAAATCAATCCGCTGGCTGAAGGTGGTTAGCTGCCAGCCCTCGGCGGCGGCTTCATCGATGTCATCAAAGCCGACAATGGCAATATCACCCTGATGACCGGCCAGCCGCAGCGCTTCCAGCGCGCCCAGCGCCAGAATATCGTTCTCACAAAACAGCGCATCTACCCGCTGCTCTGCGGGCACCGACTGCAGATAGTCGGCCATCGCCCGATAGCCCGAATGCCGATCGTAATGCCCGGCGGTCAGCAGCACATCGGAACGCAATCCCCCCTCCTGCAGTCGGCCGCTGTAGCCCTGCATTCGCTGTAGATGATCGTTGTGGGTGTCCGGCCCTCTGATGTAACCGAAACGCCGATATCCCTGCTGCATCAGCAGGCTGGCAATATCGCGCCCCGCCTGGTGACCGTTGATATTGACCACGTCGATATCTTCCGCGTCGTTGTTGCGGCACACCTGCACCAGCGGAATATGCAGCATATCGTTGGCCACGGCGATCAGCTCATCGGTTAACAGCGTGCCGAGAAACAGGATCCCGTCCACCTGCAGCTGGTCGGCCATGGTCATCACCGAGGTGTAGTTTTCGCCCGGGGTAATATTCAGCGTCAGCGCCATGCAGCCGCGGCGCTGGAGCTGGCGGGTAACGGCGTCAAGCAGCATCATCAGATGCGGGTTTTTCAACTCGTCGATAACCACACCGATGATGTTGGTTTTCTTCTTCGACAGGCTGCGCGCCAGCAGGTTTGGCCGGTAGCCCAGCTCGCTTGCCGCGGCCAGGACCTTCTCGCGCGAGCGATCGGAAACGGATGCGCCCGGCGTAAAAGCGCGTGAAACCGTCCATTTCGAGACGCCCGCCCGTTTGGCGACGTCGTTCGCGGTGGTTTTATGGTGCATTTTTGCTCTAGTGGTCATAGCCCCTGCGTTTCAGAGTTTGCTCAGTCTGCCCCTGCATTGAACGCTAAACGTGGTGGAAAAGGAACCGAAAAAATAAAATGCAATCGGGTGCAAAATGTTAATTTTTTGTGATCAAGAGCGGTGATTTTCACTTTCGGTGATTGACTATTTTTTAGGCGTGGAAGACATTCCCCTCACTCCCCCGGCGAAAAAAGACTATTTTTCCGGTTGAGTACCCCTCTGACTGCACCCGGTTGCATTCGCCCGACGAATCAGCCGACAACCTTATGATATGGAATAAAAAAATGAAAAATATCAAAGTGCTGCTGTTGATGTTCTGTTCGCTGTTTATGTTCCAGGCCCAGGCCAAAAGCTATCAGGTCGGCGTGGCCCTGGCGAATTTCGATTTAAACTTCGTTTCCATACTGCGCACGCAAATGATTGGCGAACTCAAAAATCAGGGAATGAACGGCCAGTTCTCCGATGCCAAAGGTGACGTGGCGTTACAGATCCAGCAGGTGGACGATTTTATCAACCAGGGGGTGGATGCGATTATCCTCAACCCGGTGGATACCCAGGGCGTGAAACCGGCGATGGATGCCGCCAAACGTGCCGGTATTCCGCTGATCTTTGTTAACCGCAAGCCGGAAGTGAAGCTCGAAGGCATGCAGGCCTACGTCGGATCCGACTCGGCGCTCAGCGGACGGATGCAGATGGAAGAGCTGGCGAAAAAAATGAACTACAAGGGCAACGTGGCCATCCTGATGGGTGCGCTTTCCACCGAAGAAGCCCGCGAGCGTACCCGCGCGGTTGAAGAGGTAATTGCAAAGCATAAAGATATGAAAGTTATCGAAAAACAGAGCGCAAAATGGCAGCGTAACGAAGCGGTTGACGTCACCTCCAGCTGGCTGCTGAACGGCACGGCGATCGACGGTATTGCCGCCAACAACGACGAAATGGCCATCGGCGCGATTATGGCGCTGAACCAGGCGAAGCGCAGCAATATCGCGGTCGCGGGTATCGACGGCACCCCCGACGGACTGCAGTTTATCAAAAATGGCGAAATGGCCGTGACCATCTTCCAGGACGCAAAAGGCCAGGCTATCGGGTCGGTCAAAGTGACCAAAGCGATGCTGGAAAAACAGCCAACGGAAGCCTACAACTGGATCCCTTACGAAGTCGTGACCAAACAGAACTACGCCAGCTTTGCCGAGAGAAATGCGAAGTAACTCACAGTAAACACCTGTTTTAATTACGGATAACTCACATATCACAGTGGATGCCCCTTCGAAACATCCACTTTTGCACCCGGGTGCAATTTGTTGAATTTTTGTGATCCAGATGGTGAATTTTGCATCAGCTCGATTGACTTAATCTTCGCCATCTCTAAAAGTGCAGTACATGACAAGCAACGGCAACACCGCTTATCACCGTCTGTGAAACCCGATAAACATCCTTTTTTGCACCCGGGTGCAAAACAACATTCAGGAGTCAGATATGCTTAACGGCGAAAGAAAAATCCCTCGTCCTCTGCGCTGGGCCATGATCGGCGGCGGGCGCCTGAGCCAGGTTGGCTACAAGCACCGCAGCGGTGCGCTGCGTGATAACACCGCCTATCAGCTGGTAGCCTGCGCCTTTGATATCGATGCCGAACGCGGCCGCGATTTCGGCGTCAACCTCGGCGTGGCGGCAGAGCGCTGCTACGACACCTACCAGCAGCTGCTGGCGGAAGAAGCGAAGCGCGAAGACGGCATCGAAGTAGTGACCATCGCCACGCCAAACGGCACCCACTATGAAATCACCAAAGCCGCGCTGAACGCCGGTATCCACGTGATTTGCGAAAAGCCGCTGTTCTTCACCACCGCAGAAGCGCGTGAAATCAAAGCGCTGGCGGCGGAAAAAGGGCTGATTGTTGGCGTGACCTACGGCTTCTCCGGCCATCCGCTGCTGATGCAGATGCGGGCGATGATCGCCAGTGGCGAAATCGGCGATGTGCGCATGGTCGAACTGCAGTACACCCACGGCTTCAGCGCTAACGACAGCGCCGACAAATTCAGCGAATCGCAGAAATGGCGCGTGGATCCGAAAATTGCCGGACCGACGTTCGTGCTGGGCGACATCGCCACCCATACCTTCTACATCTCTCAGCTGGTGCTGCCGGAGCTGCATATCAAATCGCTGCTGTGCGACCGTCAGAGCTTTATCCCGTCGCGCGCGCCGCTGGAAGATAACGCCATGGTGCTGATGCACTACGAAGGCGGTGCGGTTGGCCGTATGTGGGCCTCCTCCATCAACGCCGGTTCTATGGACAGCCAGTTCATCCGCGTGATTGGTTCCAAAGCCAGCCTGCAGTGGAGCGACTACAACCCGGGCGAGCTGAAGTATGAAATTCAGGGCCAGCCGACGCAGACCATGCACCACGGTATGCCGTACCTCGACGAAAGCGCGCTGGCCGATGAACGCCTGGGCGCGCTGCACACCGAAGGACTGGCCGAGTCCTGGGCCAATATCTACCTGAAATTCGCCGTGGCCATCAGCGCGCAGCAGCGCGGCGACCGCCAGACGCTGGAAAACCTAATCTATCCCGATATCGACGCCGGTCTGGAAGGCGTTCGCTGGATTGAAAACTGTGTACGCTCCGCCGACAACGGCTCCACCTGGGTTAACTACGAGTAAGGCTCCGCCATGAAATTATCATTCTGTACCGACAGCCTGGGCCACCTGCCCTTCGAAGCAATGCTGGATAAACTGCTGGAGCTCGGCGTAACCGGCGTGGAGATGACCACCGGCGGCTGGTCTTCCGCCCCGCACCTGCGCACCGACGAGCTGCTGGCCAGCCCGGCTAAGCGTCAGCAGGTTCTGCAGGCGCTGGAAAGCCGCGGTATGCAGATCGCCGCGCTGAACGTCTCCGGTAACCCGCTCGATCCGGGCGAACTGGGCCAGCGCCACAAAAGCGACACCGATAAAGCATTACAGCTGGCGGGCCACTTTGGCGTGAAGAAAATCGTGATGATGAGCGGCCTGCCGCCGGCCAGCCCGCAGGACACCATTCCAAACTGGATCACCTATACCGTCAGCTGGCCGCCAACGCTGAAAAACTGCCTCGACTACCAGTGGAACGAAGTGGCGATCCCTTACTGGCAGGGGCTGGTTGCCCGGGCGAAAGAGTGCGGCGTGGAGAAGTTCGCGCTGGAAAACTTCAGCTCAATGCTGGTATGGAACCCGGAAACGCTGTTCCGCCTGCGCGATGCCGTGGGACCAACGGTCGGTCTGAACCTCGACCCGAGCCACCTGCTGTGGATGGGCGCTGACCCGATTGCCGCCGCCCGCGCCCTTGGCCCGGCTATCCATCACGTTCACGGCAAAGACGTGCGTATGGAGCGCGGCCTGGTCGGCATCAACGGCCTGCTGGAAACCAAACCGGTGGAAGACGTCGCCAACCGCGCGTGGAACTACGTGGCCGTCGGCTGCGGCCAGGATCTGCAGTGGTGGAAGGAGTTCTTCTCGGTGGTTCGCATGATGGGCTACAACGACTGGGTTTCTCTGGAGATGGAAGATCTCACCATGTCGGTGGAAGCGGGCGTCACCTCCTCTATCGCCGCACTGCAACAAACCATCAGCCAGTAGTTCTGCTCTCCGGTGGCCGCCGCGCGCGGCCACCCGCATCCTTCATTTCAATCCCCGACTGGCCCATAACAACCACACCACATAGCCCAGTCTTTATCCGGAGTGTGAATTTTGGAACATTACATCTCTAAAAATCCGGCATCTGGCCCTAACAGTAAAACCCGGACCGAACCCTTAGTGAAAGTGATCACCGCCATCGCCACCCTCGGCGGCCTGCTGTTTGGTTACGATACCGGGGTGATCTCCGGTGCTTTGCTGTTTATGGGGCCGGAGCTGCAGCTAACGCCCTTTACCACCGGGCTGGTCACCAGCTCCCTGCTGGTCGGTGCGGCCACCGGCGCGCTGGTGTCCGGTAGCCTGGCCGATCGGCTCGGGCGGCGGAAAATCATTCTGATCCTGGCGATTATCTTCGCCGTCGGCGCGCTCGGTACGGCGATGGCCCCTAACCTGGAGGTCATGCTGATTTCCAGGTTGATCCTCGGCCTCGCCGTGGGCGGCGCGGGCACCACGGTGCCGGTCTACCTGGCCGAAATTGCCCCGGCAAACCGGCGCGGCCAACTGGTATCCATCAGCGAGCTGATGATCGTGACCGGGCAGATGCTGGCCTATATGTCCAACTTCGCCTTTAACGAAATCTGGGGCGGCGAACACACCTGGCGCTGGATGCTGGGCATCGCCACGCTGCCTGCGGTGCTGCTGTGGTTCGGCATGTTGTACATGCCGGACACGCCGCGCTGGTACGCGCTGAAGGGCCGCTTTGCCGAGGCGCGCGACGTGCTGAACCGCACCCGGGCGAAGGAAGACGTGGACTGGGAGATGATGGAGATCGAAGAAACCATGACCGCCCAGGCACAGGAAAAAGGTTCACTGCGCGACCTGCGCGTGCCGTGGATGCGCAAAGTGTTTCTGATCGGCGTGGGCTTCGCCTTCTTCCATGCGGCAACGGCGGTGAACAGCATCATGTATTACGCCCCGGTTATTCTGCAAAACACCGGCATGAGCACCAACGCGGCGCTGTTCGCCACCATCGCCAACGGCGTCGTTTCGGTGATTATGGTGATGATTGGCATTCTGCTGCTGGGCTACATCGGGCGACGGAAAATGGCCGCGCTGGGGCAGATTGGCTGCACCTGCTGCCTGTTCCTGCTGGCGGGGATCTCGGCGTTTATGCCGGAGCATATTGGCAGCGAGGTCAACCTGCTGCGCAGCTATCTGATCTTAGGCTCGATGCTGCTGTTCCTGTGCTTTATGCAGGGTGCCTACGCGCCGGTGATCTGGCTGATGCTGTCCGAAATGTTTCCGGCGAAAATTCGCGGCATCTGCATGGGCGGCGCGGTGTTTGCCCTGTGGTGCTCTAACGTGATCATCGCCCTGTCGTTCCCGGTACTGCTGGCGTCGTTCGGGCTGGCCAGCACCTTTGCGATTTACGGCGCGGTGGGCATCGTAGGCATTATCTTCGTGCTGAAATATATCCCGGAAACCCGCAACCGCAGCCTGGAGCAGATCGAGCACTATCTGCGTGATAAGTATGACGAAGAGAGTGCGCTGAAAGCGCAAAAGCGCCAGAAGACGGCACGCCAGGCGGGCTGACGGGCTTGTGAAACCAGGGTGCAGGCCGGGTAGCAGTAAAAAGTAAATGTCCCGATCGTGCAAAGTCGGGATAAACCCAGGGAAACGGGCCGTGGCAGAACGTTACGGCCCGTTTCCCTTCCCGGGTCTGGCGCACCTGGCCGACATCGCCCCCTGCGCTGCCCACTCTCGCACCCCGCCCGCGCGGACGCTTAGATCCCCGCCTCGCGAATATCATGAGCGTTAATCGCCCCGATAATCATGCCGTCCTCGCCCAGCACCGGCGCGGAGGAGATTTTGCGCTGCTGGAACAGCGCCAGCGCTTCGGCGGCATGCTGTGAAGCCAGCAGCGTAAAGCCGGGGGTGCTCATCGCTTCCTTCACCGGGGCCGCAATCACCCCGCCCTTCAGCAGCCAGCGGCGCAGATCGCCATCGGTAAACACGCCCTTCAGCGCGCCGTCTTCACCCGTTACCGCCACCAGCCCCAGCCCGGTTCGGGTCAGTTCAAACAACGCATCGGTAATGCTGGCTTCAACACTGACGCGGGGGATCTTCTCACCGGTGCGCATAATGTCACCCACCAGGCACAACAGGCGCGCGCCCAGGCTTCCCGCCGGATGGGTGCGGGCATAGTCCTGCTCGCTGAAGTTGCGGGCGCGCATCAGCGCAATCGCCATCGCGTCGCCCATAATCAGCGTATTCACCGCCGACGAGGTCGGGGCCAGCCCCAGCGGGCAGGCCTCTTTTTCCACGTGAATATTAATCCAGCGATCGGCGGCCTGCGCCAGCGGTGACGCGGCATTGCCGGTAAAGGCGATGATCCCCACCGGCAGCGCTTTGAGCAGCGGAATAATGCGCACGAACTCGGCGGCGTGGCCGGAGTAGGAGATCAGGATCACCACGTCACCGGCGGAAATCATCCCCAGATCGCCGTGCAGCGCTTCGGCAGGATGCACGTAAAACGCCGGGGTGCCGGTGCTGGCCAGGGTGGCGGCGATTTTTCTGCCGATGTGGCCGGACTTGCCGATGCCGCTGACAATCACCTTGCCCCCGCAGCCGTGTACCATCATGCAGGCCTGTACAAAGTCGTCGTTCAGCCTGTCGGGCAGGCTGGCGGCTTCCTGAAGTTCGGTGGCGATGGTTTCGCGCGCCGCGTTTAATAAAATGTCCCGCACGGTTAATTCTCCCCGGCAATAATGACCTGAATCCCTTTTTCCCGCAGCTGGGCGACGGTTTCATCCTCCACGTCGCTGTCGGTGATCAGCACGTCAACCGCATCCAGGCTGCACACCACGTTCGGGCTGCGGCGGCCAAACTTGGATGAGTCGATCAGCAGCACAATCTTCTTCGCCGCCCGGCACATCGCCTGGCTGACGGCAAAGACTTCATTGAAGGTGGTGACGCCCGCGGTGATCTCTACCCCATCGGCGCCGATAAACAGCGTATCAAAGCTGAAGTGGCTGAAGGCGGACTCCGCCAGGCTGCCGTGGAACGAGGCGGAGGTGCTGCGGTAGGTGCCGCCGGGCATCAGGATCACCTGATCGTTGTTCAGCTCCACCAGCTCGTTGACGATGCCGAGGCTGTTGGTCATCACGGTGATATTATTGAAGCGCGCCAGATGCGGCACCATTTGCAGCACGGTACTGCCCGCGTCAAATATCAGCGAGTCGCCCTCGTGGATCAGCCCTGCCGCCAGCGCGGCAATGCGCTTTTTCTTCTCGATATTGATCAGCGTTTTTCTGTCGATGGGCTGATCGCCTTCATCGCGGTTCAGCATCACGCCGCCGTAGGTACGGATTACCGCGCCCTCCTGCTGAAGCCGGGCAAGATCCTTGCGGATAGTGGTTCCCGTGGTGTTGAAGTGCGCGATCAGCTCCTCCACGGTGGTGCGTCCCTTATCCTGAAGATAATCGAGAATGTGTGCCTGACGCTGTACAGGTTTCATAAAACGGTCCTTTGCAATATCTGAACTGTTCCTCTTCACCCCGGACGGCATAACGCGTGATGCAAAGGATTAATCTTTCAGAATGAAAGGTATCACCGTTTATTTGAAATGGCTAATGCCAGCGCCTGCTGCGCGGATTTATTACGCGGAAACATGATCTCGGGACGGATTTCGCTGGCCAGTTTTCCGGTCAGCATCCCTTCGCTCTGCGGTCGGGAAAATACCGTCAGCCCCTTGATTAAAAAGTTGCCGAGCACCCGGCGATCGTCATCCAGGCTCAGCACCACGACGACGCGGGGCTTAAAGCGCCCGGCAGAACGACCAATGCTGATACTGCCGTTGTTATCGGCCAGGTCGGCCAGCGCCTGATTAAAGCGGCGGATTTGCACCCAGCCCAGCGCGATTTGTCCGAGCCAGGCTACGCCCGCCAGGCAGATTAAGCTATTAACAGGATCCATCGAATCACCTCCAGAACCGGCAGCCGAAGCTGCCGGGGTTAAATCAGAACATCACCTGACCGCCGGTGATATTCACCGACTGTCCGGTGCAGTAGGCGGCTTTATCGCTTGCGTAGAACAGCAGCACGTTCAGCACATCCTGATAGTCGCAGCCGCGCTTCAGCGGCACCTTGTCGATGTAGTGCTGCTCCACCTCTTCCGGTTCGATGCCCAGCTTCTCGGCGTACTGCGGCAGCAGGGACTGGAACATCGGTGACTTCAGCAGGTTGCCCAGCATCAGCGAATGCACGGTAATGCCGTACTCCGCGAGGTCCAGCGCCAGCGACTGGGTCAGCCCCACGCCGCCAAACTTGGCCGCGCTGTAGCCGGAGTTGTGTTTGCTGCCCACTTTACCGGATTTGGAGTTGATCTGGATGATGCGGCCTTTAATGCCGTCGCGGATCATCAGCTTCGAAAACTCTCTGGCGCAGAGGAAATAGCCCACCAGATTCACCTGCAGCGACAGGTCAAAATCGTTCAGCCCGAACTCGGTAATCGGTGCCGCACGCGCCACACCCGCGCTGTACAACAGCAGATCGGAGCGGCCAAAGGTTTCATCTACCGCCGCGGCCAGCGCCACGACACTGGCTTCTTTGGTGGCATCAGCCTCGAAACCGGCGGCACGCCCTTCCCCATAACGGTTGTTAATGGTGTCCGCAACGCGGCGGGCGTTCTTAATATTAAGGTCAGCAACCGCAACGCGATAGCCGGCTTCCGCCAGCCCTTCGCACAGGTAAGCACCCAGCGTCTGACCGCCACCGATGACTACAGCAACCTGATCCATGATTCTCTCCTGGTTATTCACTCAATAAACGAAACTTCTGGCCCGCGCCGATCGCCGACGGCGCAGCGCCGGAGACGTGGACGGTACCGGGAAACTCGGCCTCACCCGCGCCGTCAAAACGCACGGTGATATGCCCGAGGTCGCGCAGGTTTTCCCGCGCCACCTCACCCACCGCCGTCACCGGCCAGTGCTGCTCGCCGATAGCCAGCACCGACCCGGCGCCAAACGCACCGCCGTCATTAATATCGGTGCGGTGGATAAAGCAGTACTCGGCGACATCTTCCGGCGCGCCTTCGCCGAAGGTGATGATGAAATTGTCTTCCAGCGCCGACATGGCCTCAGCGCCGACGGCGACAAACGTGGATTCGTAAACGGTTTTCATAGCTCTCCCCAGTTACTGATAAATAAACCCGGACGCGGCCCAGGCAAGAAGGACCGCCGGTGCGCCGGTCAGGAAGCGGCCAACCAGCACCGAAGGCACCCCGACGCGTACCGTCTCCTGGCGGGCATCGGCCAGCGACAGGCCGACCGGAATAAAGTCACACGCGGCCTGCGAGTTGATGGCGAACAGCGCCGGCAGGGCCAGATGCGGAGGAATGTTGCCAAGGCCGATCTGCACGCCAACCAGCACCCCGATCACCTGAGCGATAACCGCACCCGGGCCGAGAAAAGGGGACAGCAGCGGGAAGGAGCAGATCAGCGCCAGCGTCACCAGTCCGACCGGACTGTTGGCCAGCGGCGTGAGTCCGTGCGCGATCAAATCCCCCAGCCCGGACGCCATGATGATGCCGATCAGCGCCGAGACGAATGCCATAAACGGCAGGATGGTTTTCAGTACGGTATCAATGGTTTCACGACCCGCCTGGAAGAACACCGCCACCACCGAGCCCATGCCCATGCCGACTTTCGCCAGCAGGCCGTCGCTCTGTTCGGTGATTTTTTTGCTGGTATCGTAGTCACGCGTGCCGGCAGCCGCCGGCGCTGAACCCGCAGTTGCCGAGGCAGCAGCCGATGCCGGCGCTGAAGCTGAAACCGGGGCAGTCGCCGCCGAGGCTGTGGAACCCGCCACTGCCGACGAGCTGGCGGAACCCAGCGCATCCGCCTGAGCCGCTGCGCCCTCTGCCACGATGTTGATATCGCCGGGACGCACGCCGGAAACGTAGATATCCTCGACGATATACTGCGCCAGCGGGCCGGATTTGCCGGTGGCATGAATGTTAACCGTGGGAATACGGCGCTTCGGATAGATACCGCAGCGCAGCGTGCCGCCGCAGTCGATCACCGCCACACCGATCTCTTCCGCCGGCGGCTCCCCTTCCTTGAAGCCGTCCACCGCTTCCCAGCCGGTGACTTCCCGCAGTCGGTCGACAATCGCCGGACGCGTGCCTGCGGTGATATAAACAATTTTTTTGCCTGGTGTGGCGGTCAGAGTCAGCGGGCCGCCCCAGCCGCTCTCGCCTTTTTTAATCTCAATCGTGTTAGCCATCGTTTACTCCGCGCTTATAAACGAACCTGACGGTCCAGTTGAATACGCATTTTTTTCTCAAAGATGGTGGTGGTCAGATCGGTCACCCAGCCACGGAAGAAGTTCATGATCATGCCGACCAGCAGATAGCTGACCGCGAGTGGACCCAGCGGCAGATTCAGCGTGGTCAGCCCGCTGGCGATGCCGAGATAAACGAACAGTTCACCGGGGTTGATATGCGGGAACAGGCCGTTCATGGAGTGGCAGCTGTAGGAGGCCGAGGCGTAGTAGCTGGGCTTGTATTTTTCCGGCAGAAACTTGCCGAGGCTTAGCGTCATTGGATTACAGAAGACAAAGGTGCCGATTACCGGCAGGAGCAGATAGCGGGACACCGGATTCCCGGCGCAGCGCTGCGCCAGCCGTTCGATGCGGCGCTGGCCGACGAACACAATCAGCGCGTTCATAACCACCAGCAGGCTGATCAGCAGCGGCAGGATGCCCGTCACCATGCCGACAAACACTTCCCCGCCTTTCTGGAAGAGGCCGATAAACCATTCGGCCCCGTGGGTGATGCTTTCAATCATTGTTAACCCCTCGCGTAGAGAACAGATAAAACGTTCTTATTCACAGCGCTAAGAAGGTAGATCGAAAACCATTTAAAAAAAGCAATCTATGTCACAAAACGATTATAAAATCTTTCATTGTGAAAGAAACAATGAAAGGTAAAATCTTTCATTTAGGATGAGAAGTGGGTGAAAAGCCGTTTATTGGGGGTTTTTGGCATGGGCGGGAGTTGCGCTGGCTGGCAGCGCCCCCGTTCGGGCGGTCCTCGCGCCGCTTCGCGGTCCCTGCAGTACGTTCATTAACCGGTAGGGCCGTGAAGCTAAGCTGTTTGCATAAACGAGAGTTGCGCTGGCTGGCAGCCCCCCCGGCCGGGCGGTCCTCGCGCCGCTTCGCGGTCCCTTCACTTCGTTCGTCAGCCGGTCGGACCGCCACAGACGGGCGTCCCTGCCCGGCTGTGACTTTCGGCCGCGTCCATGCGGCCGAATCCTGGCTTCCTCTCTCCGTTCAGCGCTGCGGATTGCCCGATCGGGGGCGCTGCCAGCCTGCTCTCTGACTTCTGCGTTGCCTGAAAGCCGAAAAGCGATGGAATGGATTAAAGGGGACAGCCTCTGCTGCTGCGCAAGGGCATCCGCAGCGCTGAGGTGTAACCATTGAGCCAGGAGACGACAACAAGGATGTTGGCGTCAGGCCGGGTTTGAACAGGGACGTTCAATCCTGGCCGATCCGTCGGCGCAATGGCGTAACCGAAGGCACCGCAACGCGGCGCGAGGACCGCCCTGAAGCAGCAGCAGAGGCTGAACCCCAAACCCCCGTTCCATAGCAACTTGTTACTCAACATAACCCAGCTTCCAGCTTATTCAGATGTTGACCCTTACCAACTCAAGACGCTGATTTAACGAATAAAATTAGAATTTATAATATTTAAAAAGCGATGAAATGATCAACGAGGGGACAGCCTCTGCTGCTGCGCAAGGGCATCCGCAGCGCTGAGGTGCAGCCCTGAAGCAGCAGCAGAGGCTGAACCCCTACCCCATATTTCACAGCACCACCTTCCTACAAACTAAAAACGTTGAAAATGTAACAAGGGAACAGCCGCTTAAGTTGACACGCTCAATCTGCATGCATGATTTTGTAAACCTGAGGAATAAAAGGAAGAACAATACTTGATGCTATAACCTACGGGTTATATCATTATTGTATAACCTGAAGGTTATAGGTGATGCAAATTTGGACGATAGTTACACGGCCACGCTTTGATGCATGGTTTGCCCGGCAAAGTGATGCAGTACAGGAAGAGATCTTAGCGGTACTTACCCTCTTACGGGAGGATGGCCCTAATCTCGGGCGACCACAGATTGATACACTCAACGGTTCATCATACTCAAATATGAAAGAGTTGAGGGTGCAGGTGGGAGGGCATCCTGTACGAGCCTGCTTTGCTTTTGATCCCCGCAGACGAGCTATCGTTCTATGCGCGGGTGATAAAAAAGGTGAAGATGAAAAGCGTTTCTACAAGCGTCTGATTAAAACGGCAGATACAGAGTATGCAAAGCATCTGCAAAGTCTGGAGGAGGAATAATGGCAACGTTCGAAGAACTGCTGGCACAGCGAACTCTCGAAAGTCGGGAACGCATTGCAGCGCGGGCGGATGAGATCCGCCAGGAAAACACGCTGGCAAAGATCCGTGAAGAGCTTCAGCTATCCCAGGTGCAGATAGCGGATGCCATGGGAATTACGCAGCCGGCCATCGTCAAGATGGAGAAGGTAGAAAACGATCCGAAACTCTCTACGTTAAAACGCTATGTCAAAGCTCTCGGTGGTGAATTATCGCTGGACGTCACGCTCCCTAACGGCAAACGTATTGCACTGCATCTTTAATTCCCGAACGCCAGCAGGACAGGCACACACCGCGAAAAACTATTCATCCAGATACAGCTGTTTTAACGCTTCCGAATTCATAATTAATATTTTGCCGTATCTGGCATCAATCCAACCCAGCTTCTGCCAGTCCACCAGCCGCTTATTGATCGTCTGACGGGTGGTATTGATGATGGTGGCCATATCATCCTGCGTCAGGTACAGACCAATCAGAATGCCCCGCTCGTGCGGCTCTCCGTAAGCTTCCGCAAGGCTGATTAATCGCTTTGCCAACCGGGCCGATACCGACAGCAGCGTGGTGTCGTTCAGAATGGTAAAGGCGTTTCTGACCACCCGGCACAGCAGCAGCGCGAGGAATTTATAAAAAATCGGATAGAGGTTTAGCAGCGTCTGCACATCGTGGGAGGAGAGCACCAGCAGCAGGGTTTTGTTAATTACGCGGGCATCGTGGGTTCTGGCAGATTTATCCAGCATGCCGATTTCACCAAACCAGCTGCCGGGAGCGAGGTAGCGAAAGACGCACTCTTTGCCATCGGCACCGAGGGAGCTGACTTTTACCGCGCCGGAGAGCACCGCATAGAGTCCGCGCGAGGAATCGCCCTGGTAGTGGATAACGTCGCCATCTTCATAGCTGCGGATGCTGGACAGCTCGACGATTTTGGCGATCAGGTAGTCCGGCACTTCGTTAAACCAGCTGCTTGTGGAGAGGATAGCCAGTAATTCCTGTTCCGACAGGGTGATAACGTCGCCTTCGGGCTGAAGCAGGTACTGGCCGTTGTCGGATAATTTCACGTTGTTTACCTTTGCTGCCGGGTGGGGATAGGGATGGGAATTTATAGCATTTATTTGATGTCTGCTGGCTTCGGCGATCGCGCTGACGGGTTTTGCCCCCGGCCGGGCTGGTCCTCGCGCCGCTTCGCGGTCCCTTCACGTCGCGCGTCAGCCTTACGGACCGCCGCAGACGTGCGTCCTGCACGGCTGCGCCTTTCGCCAGCTTCCCTGCTGGCGAATCCGGGCTTCCTTCCTCCGTTCAGCGCTGCAGATGCTTCAACCGGGGGCAAACCCTTTCCGCTGCTTAGCTTTCGCGTTGCCCGATTAAATATCCCGTTTCGTAAATTCAGCCAGCTTCATCTCTTTCATTTCAGCGCGGCGGAAGGTTCCGTGGAGCGAGGAACCGCCACCTTGTTATCCATCCCCATGCGGCGCAGCAGCAGGATCATCACGCCGCCGATAAAGGTCACCAGCGCGAGGAAGTACAGCCCCGCCCGGGCGGAATGGAACGTCTGCTCTGCCCAGACCCGGATATTCGGGGCGACAAAACCGCCCAGATTACCCATCGAGTTAATCAGCGCAATCCCCGACGCCGCCGCCGTGCCGCCCAGATAGGAAGACGGGAAGGTCCAGTACAGCGGCTGCATCGCCAGATGCCCGGCCGCGGCCACGCACAGCGCGGTGATGGCGATAACCGGGACGCTGTCAGCAAAGCCGGAGATGGCAATACCCGCCGAGCCGAGCATAAAGGTCACCGCCGCCACGATCCGCCGCTCGCCCAGCTTCTCGGAAAGGCGCGGCACGTAATAGACCGCAATCGCCGCGCACAGAGGAGGAATGGCGGTGACAAAGCCCACCAGCAGACCCACTTTGGTGCCCATCAGCGTGGCAATCTGCGTCGGCAGGAAGAAGTAAATCCCGTAGCCGCAGACCTGCACGGTAAACCAGATCAGGCACAGATACAGCACCTTGATATCCAGCAGCGCCGCCAGCGCGCCCTTCGGCCCGTGAGCAATTTTTTGTTCGTCTTCCGCTGCCAGCTTATCGGAAAGCGCTTTCTTCTCGCTGGCGTTCAGCCATTTGGCCTTTTCCGGGCGATCGTCCAGGTAAAAAATCACCCACACCCCGACGATAGATGCCAGCAGCCCCTCAACGAGGAACATCATCTGCCAGCCGTGCAGGCCAAAGGCAAACGGCGTGCCGTCCAGCGTCAGCAGCCCACCCGACAGCGGCCCGCCGATAATAAACGCCAGCGGCGCACCGAACAGAAAATACCCGGTCACCCTGGCGCGGATATGCAGCGGGAACCAGAACGTCAGATACAAGATCACGCCCGGGAAGAAGCCGGCTTCGCTCACGCCGAGTAAAAAACGCAGGAAGATAAAAACGTTCTCGGTATGGGCAAACATCATTGAGGCGGAAACTAAACCCCAGGTGATCATAATCCTGCCGAGCCATATTCTGGCGCCCACCTTATAGAGCAGAATATTGCTGGGCACTTCAAACAGCGCGTAGCCGATAAAGAATATTCCCGCGCCAAATGCATAGGCGGCATCGCTCAGCCCGGTATCGTACTGAAACTGTTGTTTAGCGAAGCCAATATTAGCCCGGTCCAGATAGGCCAGAATAAACATAAGCGTCACCATCGGGATAATTCTTTTTATCGCTTTACTGATGGCGACGGACAAATGATCGGGAGACGTATTATCCATGACATTCCTCTGCTGATGTTATTTTAATTATCGATACAGTGATGAAATAAAGGGTACAGTCCTGAAATAGTAAAACCGGATTATCTGACGCTGAATCGCTCTAAAGCTTCCGGACGTAACGTGGTACCCGCGCCCGGCTCAACAGGCGTTTGATACACGCCGTCCTTCACCACCACCGGGTTAACGAAGCAGTCCAGCGTCCACGGAATATACTCCAGCAGCGAGCAGGCCGGGTGCGCCATCACCAGGTGCAGCTGCGCCTGCATCATATCGCCATGGTGCGGGGTCACCGGCAGATTGAACGCCATGCCCAGGTCGGCAATTTCCCATACCGCCGTCAGCCCGCCGCAGCGCGTGGCATCGGGCTGCAGGTAGTCAACGGCACCGGCCAGCACAAACTCCTTAAATGAATCAAACTGATACAACAGTTCGCCCAGGGCAATCGGCGTGGTCATATGTTTTGCCAGCTCTTTGTGGCTGGAGACATCATCGTGCCACATCGGCTCTTCGAACCAGGTAATGTCATAGTCGGCCAGACGTGGGCCGTACTGCTTTGCCGTGCTGATATCCCATTTGGCATTGGCATCCACCATCAGCTGGGCATCGTCACCGATCGCTTTTCTGACGGCTTCAATGCGGCGGATATCCTCTTTCGGATCCGGCTTGCCGATCTTCATCTTGATGGCGTTAAAGCCTTCTTCGAAGATCATTTTTTTACAGTCATCCACCAGCTCGGCGGTTTCACGCACCAGCCATCCGCAGTCGGTGTTATAGGCGGAAACTTTCGCCTGCCTCGATCCGCCAAACAGCTGCCACAGCGGCTGCCCGGCGTGCTTGGCCTTCAGATCCCACAGCGCGATATCAATCGCCGACAGCGCCATTTGCATCAGCCCGCCGCGCCCTACCCAGATATTGGTTGAGCTGCGGGATAACTTGCGGTGCAGGTGGCGCACTTCGGTCGGGTCTTCGCCAATCAGCATCGGGCCAAAAACGTCGGTAATAATAGTGGTGATCAGGCGGTCGGTGGTGATATCCGCGTGGGTGCCGGTATGACCATAGCCCACCAGACCGCATTCGGTTTCAATCATTACCCCCGGCATGCCCCAGTGGGTAATGCTGTGGGTGGAGTCTCCAATGATGTTTTTCGTCACCGGAACATGCATGATAAACGGGGTAAGTTTCTTTATTTTCAGTGTATTAGACATCAGTTTTTACCTGGCAATGTTAATGTGGGTATACTCTAACAACGACCCAAACCGATGACTGTCAAACGGCATACACATCCCCTGCTGCCGCCAGATTTAGTTGGAAAATTTGAACTGGATCTAACTTTTCAGGAAATTATTCCACAAAAAAAATGCCCCAAAACTCAGCATTAAACAGATACACCCACCGGATTTAAAAAAACAAACCCGTTTCTAAACAACGCGTAAAACCTTTATTACGTTACATCACTAAATAACAACTCCGCATAATAAAAAATAACCGCCACGGTCTGAGGCAGGAAAATAACCGCAACAAAACATAAAAGAAGCACCCAAAGCCAACGTATATTCACCTGACGAAAACATTTTTTACTTATTACAAATTCAGTTAATAAAAAGTTAAATTCATTAATTATCGAAACAGCCAATATTGCGCCAAAACACCAGGGAGTGCATATGTACGATATTATCGTTATGGGAAGTATTAATATGGATGTGATTGTTAACTGCCATCACTTTCCTTCAAGCGGGGATAATACCTTCTGCGAATCCATTCGTTTAGCCGCAGGGGGGAAAGGCAATAATCAGGCGGTCAGCGCCGCGCGCTACGGCAAAAAAGTCTGCTTTCTGGGCTGTATCGGTGATGATGCCCCCGGCAGGCAGCTGCGGCAAAACCTGCAGGAACGGGGCATTGACGACCGCTGGCTGATGGTGAAAGAAGGCGTGGGGACCGGTTCCTGCGTGGGTCTCGTGGAGCCGGGCGGCGAAAACACGCTGCTGGTGAATCTCGGCGCTAATTTTGCTTTCGGCGAAGAAGAAATCAGCCAGCGGCTGGATTCGGTAAACGGAAAAATTCTGCTGATCCAGATGGAAACCAGCAAAGAGTCGGTGCTGGCCGCCGTGCGCACCGCGCGTGCCAAAGGCATGCTGATTATTCTCGATCCGGCTCCGGTGCAGGGCATTAATCCGGCCTGCTTCCCTTACGCCGACATCATCGTGCCGAACAGCAGCGAAGCCAGACGTATTTCCGGCGTGGAGGTGAAGGATGAACGCTCGGCGCTGGCGGCAGCAAAGATTATCCATGGTATGGGGGTTAAAAACGTCATTGTGAAAATGGGCGGCAACGGATGCCTGCTTTATCGCAATGAAAAATCGACGTTTTTCCCTGCTCTGAAGGTCGAGGCGGTGGATACCGTCGGTGCCGGTGACTGCTTTGCCGGCGCGCTGGCAAACTACCTGATCGACCATCCCGATAACCTTGACGAGGCCATTCGTTTTTCCCACGTGGTGGCCGGCATCAAGGTTTCCCGCCGGGGCGGCCAGGACGCCATGCCCTCGCTTGATGAAGTCAACGCCGTGTTGAACAAGGGTATGCGCACGGAATAAAACGCGCGCAGAGCTAACACGTTATTTCCATGGAAAAGGAAGAGCCGACCTATGTTTGCTTCACTGAATAGCGGGTTTACCGCTTTTATTTCGCTTGGCGCACCGGCGATGATGTTCTTTATTATCACGCTGCTGTCACTGATCTTCAGGGTTAAAATATCGAAAGCGCTGGAAGGCGGCATCCTGATTGCGCTGGCCCTCACCGGCATGGGCGCAGTCATCACCTTATTAACCGGCGCCTTCGCGCCGGCCTTAACCCAGTTTGTCGAGTCAACCGGCGTCACCCTGTCGATTACCGATCTGGGCTGGGCACCGCTAGCGGTCATTACCTGGGGGTCGGTCTATACGCTCTATTTCGCCACCGTCTGCATTATCCTCAATGTGCTTCTGCTCACGCTCAATAAAGTCAAAACGCTCAATGTGGACCTGTTTAATATCTGGAATCTGTCGGTGATAGGCCTGCTGACCCTGTATTACTCAGACAGCAATTTGATACTCACCACCTGCGTTGTCGGTGTGGTTTACATTCTGATGCTGTTCAATTCCGATGTGATGCAGCCGCAGATTAAAGCGCTGATGAAATATGACCGCAGCAGCATCACCACCACCGCGCACCCTTCCCTGCTGATTTGTCCGCCGGTTCTGGTGATTAACGAACTGATATCAAAGCTGATCCCGTCTATTGATAAATATGACTTTGACGCGGAAAAGCTCAATCAAAAAATCGGCTTCTGGGGGTCGAAATTTGCCATCGGCGTTTATCTGGGGTTCTTCGTCGGGCTGCTCGGCAGGCTGCCGATGAGTGAACTGTTTTCGCTGGCCTTCACCGCCGGGGTGTCGCTGGAGCTGTTCGGTGCGGTCGGTAACTGGTTCGGACCGGCGATCAAACCTCTGTCCGACGGTATTGCCAGTATTATGGAAAAGCGCATGAAGGGCCGTCAGATCTATGTGGCCATCGACTGGCCGATCCTCGCTTCCCGCGCGGAGCTGTGGGCCGTGGCCAATATCCTCGCCCCCATCCTGCTGGTTGCGGCGATCCTGCTGCCGGGGAACAGGGTACTGCCGCTTGGCGGCATCCTGCTGACCGTCCTGGCGCCTGCCCTGCTGGTGATCACCCAGGGAAAAGTGATCCGCATGACGCTGATCGGCACGCTGCTGATCCCGCTTTTCCTCTGGGCCGCCACGCTGATTGCCGAGTTCGTTACCCAGACCTCCATCGCCATGCACAGCTTCCCTAAAGGAATGGCATCCGATCAGCTGTTCTCATCCGTCGATTCCGACCCGCTGGAAAAAATGCTGTCGATGCTGATCGCCAAAGCCAGCGTCACGCTGAATCCGCAGATGCTGATGCTGGCGGCGGTGGCCACCGTGGCCTATCTGGGTATGTTTGTCTGGTACTTTAAACGGATGAAGAAAATTAACGCCGCGCGGTTTAGCGCTACGCCCGTTGCTGATGGCCCGCAGAACTGAAGATCCCGATCGGAGGCAATCTGAAAGCCATTAATGCCTTGTGAATAACTGACCGCGCGGGAATGGCAGGTAGCATGGCGTGATAAAGCAGCGCATCACAGCCAGCGGGAGTCCTGAGAATGTGCCCGAAACGCCAGATTCGGGCACAGAGAAAACCGTGCAGACCACATTCCTGCCGATTGCGGTCAGCCGGTTCCGGCCGGGTTAAAAGTTGTAATCCAGCATCAGCTTATACTCGGTGGTAATCGCATCGCCGTGGGTCACCCAGTTTCCACTCTGCGCAATATCAGAGCCGGTCACTTCCCCCGACACGGTAAAGCGTGTGGTGATGGGATAGTTGGCCGTCAGTTTGACAAAGCGATAGCGCGTATCCTGGAAGACCTCGCTGTTATCCTGCAGCGCGTTGTCCTTTTTAAAGTGGCCGTAGCCGCCGCTGAAGGTGGTGGAGAGCCGGCCCCAGTTGTGCCAGACGCCGGCGGAGGTCGTCCAGTCCCTGCTGTCGATATTGCCCCACTGCGCCCGCTCAAGAATGCCGGAGGAGAACGCCTGACGGAACCAGACCCCGGTGGTGTTGTTGATAATGTACTGTACGCCCGGCTCAATCTGGAACGAACGCAGATCGCGGTCGTTTTGCGATGCGCCGCTGCGGCGATGGTCGATCTGCTGATACAGATAGCCAAAGAACGACAGGCGATCCATCGCCCGCAGGTCGGCAAAGAACTTGGCCCGCGCCTGCCAGCGGTCGTCCTGCGAGGCGCTGCCGCCCATCACATCCCAGCCGAAGCGCAGCCACTGGTAGAAGTATTCATGGCCGACAATCACCTGCGTCCACTGATCCTGGCTGAGGTAAGTTTGATTATCCCAGGCACCGTTATAGTTGGTGGTGCGCCCGTCGGAGAACGCCAGATACCAGCCCGGCAGCGCATCGTGGCGCATCACGCCCTGCACAAAGGTGGCGGATTCGCTGCCGTTATGAAAGCTGCTGTGCCGCCAGTTGTTATCCTCAATGGCGTACTTCACTTTCAGCTGGCCGTGGATTTTTCCCCCGGCCGGATTTGAAGAGCGCGCCGAGGTCCACATCACCGCCTCGTCGAGATAGGACCAGGGATCGACCGCAATGACGTTTCCCGCCCGGTCTTTTGCCAGACTCATACCGGCATGGGTGACGCCGGGTAATATCAGTGCAATTAAAACCGCCAGGGCATGATAATTTTTCATAATAAGATCCCATTAAAGCATTTCTTTAAAATTCAATTCGGCGTGAATGCCATCTTTTTGCGGCAGGCTGATGCTCCAGGGTTTGTCTTCCATGGCATACATTCTCGTGCTGAACGCGGCTTGATTATTGATATAGAACACCGCCATCGAATTCTGGATCAGGATCTTAAGCTCAACTTTTTCCCCCAGGGGAATATCAACCCAGGACTCGGCATTAGCCTGATTAACCGAGGCCAGCGGTGAATTAAAGAAATAGACCTTCCCTTTGCTTTTATTAAATACCACGTTGAGCCGTGCTTCACCGACGTTGTTATTATTCACGCCAAAGCTCATTGCCATTCCGGCGCTGGGGATATCCACGCTGGCGGTCAGCACACCGCGTTTCGGTAAGGCCGGATAAACCGCCGAGCGCAGCGGACCGAACTGCGTGGCGGTGGTAACCTGCGCGGTGCTTTCCAGCGTCCGGGTTCTGCCGCCGTTGGCGTCGATTGCCGCCTGCAGCTCCTGCGGAATCACGCTGTTAAGCTGGCCGTTGGCACCGGCGGTCAGCTCATGCCCGACCAGATTCCCCGCCCAGTCGATATTGCCGCCGTCGCTGTTGCCGCCTTTGGTGGGGATCCAGCCAAAGACAAACAGCCGGTCGTCTTTCATTACCAGCTTACCGGCATACAGCCCCGCGCCGTCGAACACGTAGCTGTCCGGCTTGCGCCACGGCCCTTCGGGTGTATCCGCCACGCGGTACTGGGTCAGGCGCAGCGGCCACTGATCGCTGAAGCTCAGATACCAGCGTCCGTTGAAATACACCAGCGTCGGGCACTCCAGATTGGAGTCCGGGGCAATGGTGTCGTTATCGATGAAGACCCCGCGATCCTGCCAGGTTTTTAAATCTTTTGAACTGTAGCGGGCAATGATCCCACGCCCGTTGCTGCGGGTGGTGATCAGCATCCAGTACTCCTGTTTCTCCTCCACCCACACCACGTGCGGATCGCGGAAGTCATTACCGCGATAGTTCGCACCCGGTAAAATCGTATCCTGCGGATGCTTAACCCAGTGAAGGCGGTCCTGGCTGGTGGCGTGCATAATCGACTCCACCGGGAAAACATTCGCGTTGTGCGCGGTATACCAGGCGTGCCAGGTATCGCCGACCTTAATCATTGAGCCGGTGCCTAATAACAGTTCCGGGCTGTCGACATCATTCACATAGGGAATAACCTCGGAGTGATTCTGATAGTGATATAAATCCGCACTGGAAAGTAAATGAATGGCGTGCACGCCTAAATCGCCGCCGCCGCGAATATCATTCAGATAAAAAATATTAAATTCACCGTTATCGTAAGCCGGCATCGGGTCGCCTACGAATGAACCTTTAATTTTCGGGAAGAAGTCTTCAACGTGGGTAATTTTTTTATTTTCCAGCGTTTCCTTACCCATTTGTGCATAAGCGGCAATATTGCCGCCCGCCAGCAGCAGCAGTGCGGCCAGCGCCGCAGAGGTTAATTTTTTCATGATTACGTTGCTCGTCAGAAATTATAAACCGCGCCCACCACGGTGAACGGCGTCCAGGAGTAGCCCGCGGTGGTCCAGGCACCGGCCTCTTTGGTGAATTTCGCTTTAAATTCGCCGTACAGGCGAAGCTCATCCACAATCGGGTAGCTGAGGGTGCCGCCGACGTACTGATAGCGGCCATCGTAGAACAGCTCGTAGCTGTCGCTGGCGTTGGTGGTTTTCTTCTGGCCGACGCCGACGTACAGCGAGGTTAACAGCGGGTACCAGTTTTTCCACAGTCCGGCGGACACCTTCCATTCACGTTCGATGATATCGCCCCACTGCTCGCGCTCCTGGCGGTTGTAGGAGTAGAACGGGCGCAGATACAGGCCGAGATCCGGGTTCACGCGGTACTGCAGCGCCGGTTCGGTTTCGAAAATGAGTTTTTCCAGATCGCCGTTGCCCGGCTCCGTGCCCTGCGGCTGGAACTCGCCAAAGGCGTAGCCCGCAATGCTCCAGCGGTCGGAGAGTCGCAGGTCCTGCCACAGCTTGAAGCGGCTTTTCCAGCGCTTGCCGGCCGACTCCGAGCCGCCCATCACTTCCGCACCGATATTGCCGCGCCAGGTTTCAAAGATATGCCCGATAAAGACTTCGTTAATCGTATTGGTGCCGCCGTAGTGCTGATTGCTGAACTGGCCTTTATAACTGTCTTCGCGGGCGTTATAGAAACCAAAATACCAGTTCGGCATTTCGTCATGACGTAAAAAAGCCTGTAGCGTGGCGTATTTAAATTTCCCGCCGTTGTGTTCATTATTGCTGCGGCGCGCATCGTCAATTTCAATCTGCGTGCCGATATTGCCGTGCAGGCCACCGGCTTCCATATTGCGGCCGACGCTGTTCCAGTGTACCGGCGGCTCGTCCTGGCGCAGGCGCAGTACGCTGACCTCGTTGGCGTTGCTGAGCAGCACACCGCCTTTATCGGGAACGGAGCCTGGCGCTGCTGCACTGCCGTGCACGGACTGCCCGCCCGGGGCAGCGGCTGCCCGATCGTTCAATCCCGTCAGCGCTGCGGCGGGTGTTGAAGAGACTCCTGCTGCTGCCGTTGTACCGTCAGATGCGGATGTGGCTGAAGCTGCTGATGCCGTTGCACCGTCAGATGCGGATGTTACTGACGGCGCGTTACCGGGTGCCGACGACGACGTTTTACCGTTCGCAGCAGCAGCGGATTTACCGCTGGCTTTGGGCGTATCTAAATCGTCGTGAAAATAACTTTGATAGCCGCCAATATAATTATCGCTATTATCTTTTATTTCATCAGCCATAGCTGGAAGGCTTAACAGCGTTGCCATAATTAGCATGCCATTTCTGCCGTTAACCATTCCGCGCGGACTTATTACCCTATAACGGTGGAGAGGAGAGGTTATTGCTTTCATTTTATTATCCTCGTTATTCAGAGCACAACGATGCCTACCTGAGAAAGGCATTAATTCAGAACGGGTGGCCGCAGTACGGAATGTACTGCGGCAAAGGTTAGATTAGTTATCCAGCGACCAGTATCCCCCCTCTTTCAACACCGCGCTGCCGTTATTAGCGAACAGCAGCAGATCGCGCTGGTCAGCACGCGGATAGATGCGGCTGCTCAGGCAGGCTTCGCCGTCGTTGACGAACACCTCTACGGAGGAGCTATCAATAAACAGGCGCAGGGAGAGAATACCGCCGGCAGGCAGCGCGATACTGCGGCTGCCCTCAACGCCGAATTCCGGGTAGCGGCGATCCAGCACCAGCCGCTGCGCCTGGTTATCCACGTAAACGCGCAGCCCATCGCCCAGCGCAATACCGTATTCTTCCGCCGCTGCCGGATGCTGCTCCCACCGCAGCTCCACTTCCACCGCCTCGGCATTGGCCAGCACCAGCGTCTTCTGGTTTTTCAGATGCTGCACCGGGATCGGATAGTGGCTGCCGCGCAGGGCGGTCACTTCCGCCGCGGGCTTCATCAACAGACGGTTATCGTCGCTGAGGCTCAGCTCGCGCGGCAGGGATAGCATCCCGGACCAGCCGTCCTGCTGCTCCGGCATCGCCGACTCCCACATCGACAGCCAGGCAATCACAATCCGGCGGCCATCCGGGGTGAGGAAGCTCTGCGGGGCATAAAAATCGTGGCCGTGGTCCATTTCCACAAAACCACCGTCGCGCACAAACGGCTGCCCCGGCTGCCAGTCGCCCAGCAGATAGCCGCTCTGGAACAGGTTACGGTGGTGATAGCCGTCAGCGGCGATGCCCTGCGGAGAAAACATCAGTACGCGCCTGCCGTTAAGGGTGAAGACGTCCGGGCACTCCCACATAAAGCCCATGCCCGCTTCCGCTTCGTCGAAGATGCCTTCATCGTGCCACTGGTGCAGATCGGCGGAGCGATACAGCCGCACCTGGCCGGTGTCGCCGACGCGGGAGCCGACGATCATGAACCACTCATCCCCCTCGCGCCACACCTTCGGATCTCGGAAGTGATGCAGCCCCGGTGGCGTGTCGACCACCATGCCGTGGCGCTCAAAGTGAATGCCGTCGCGGCTGGTGGCCAGGCACTGCACCTGGTAGAGATTGTCGTCGCTGCCCGCATCGCCGATAAAGCGGTGCCCGGTATAAATCAGCGCCAGCGTATCGCCGTTGACCACCGCAGAGCCGGAGAAGCAGCCGTCTTTATCGTCCGGCCCTTCGGGAGCCAGCGCCACCGGCAGGTGTTCCCAGTGAACCAGGTCCTTACTGCGCGCGTGCCCCCAGTGCATCGGCCCCCACTGCGTGGAGTACGGATGGTGCTGATAAAACGCGTGATACCAGCCGTCAAACCACACCAGACCATTAGGATCGTTGATCCACCCGGCGCGCGGAGCCAGGTGATAGCGCGGATACCAGCGCGTGTTCACTTCGGCCTGGGCTTTTTCGAGTGTCTGTTCCGCTTGTTCTAACATTGACGTCATAATGTTTACTCTTGCTGAATTAAACCGCATTGGGCTGTGGAAAAGAGTGCCCGGTCGGCGTGCCGTTCGAGCGTAAAAGGAAGATGGAGATAAAGGTGGTGCAGAACACCATGATGCCCATGATCAGATACGACTGCGCGAAGCCGAACTTCTCGTAGCTGAATCCGGCCAGCGGCGACAGCACGGTGCCGATCACCGAGCTGGTGCAGGCAAAGCCCACCAGATAGAGGGTGGAAGACAAACGCTTATCAAAATTCAGGCTGTTGTATTTGAAGATGGCCACCAGCAGGATCGGCAGTTCAACCGCGTGCAGCAGCTTGGTGATGGAGATCAGCAGCGGCCCTTCCACCAGCCCGGAAGCGACCATCCGCAGCGCCATCACCATCCCGGCGAAAATCAGGCCGTTTTTCGCGCCGATGCGGTTAACCAGCCACGGGGCGCAGAACATGCCCGCCGCTTCAAGAAACACCTGGAACGAGTTCAGGTAGCCAAACATGGCGTTGCCTTCGCGCAGCGTCGGGAACTGCGAGGCGAAGTAGACCGGGAACTGCTGGTCGTAGACGCCGTAAATGCAGGTGCCGATAACGAAGAACACCAGCGCCCAGAAGCGCGGCAGCGTCAGCAGGCGCAGCGCGTCGTCGAGGGAGATCCTGCTGGCCGGAACGCCCTGCTCTACCGTACCCGCCGGGAGGGAAACCTTCAGGCGGGTCAGCAGCCAGAAGAACACCAGACCGGAAACGGAAGCGGCCATAAAGTTCAGATGCGGATTGAGGTTAAACAGCAGACCGGCGAAGAAGGTCGCCACCGCCCAGCCCAGCGAGCCCCACATTCTGGCGCGGCCAAACTCAAAGCCGTCGCGGCGTGCGGCGCGTTCGGTGTAGCTTTCCAGCACGCCAATCCCGCCGTTAAAGGTGAGGCCGATAAAGAAGCCGCCGAAAATACTGCCGAGCAGAATGTTAATGTTCAGCAGATAGCCAAACAGCATATAGGCCGGGCCGGAGAGGATCAGCATCAGGGTGATCACCCACAGCAGGTTTTTTCTCAGCCCCAGTTTGTCCTGGATAAAGCCGTAGCAAATCTGGGCAAACAGCGCAGAAACCGACAGCACCGAAAAGATGATCCCGGTATCCGCCGCTTTCAGACCCACTTCCTGATGCAGCCAGATCGAAAGCAGCGAGCTGGATGAAGACCATGTCACAAAGAAAAAAAACAAAAGTGCGCTAAGAATCAAATAATTATGAGAGTGTTCTTGTTTCATAACGGCAAACTCCAGGGAAGGTATGCCGCGAATGGTAACGTTAACCAAACGAACTATTCATGCGGATTGCGTTCACTATATGATGTTAATCACACGAGTTAACGTTAACATACCTGTTATGAGAGCTGGATCAAATTTATGTTCAGATCCGCCTGAAGCCGGTACGCATGCGCGTGGAATAGCGTAGTATTTTATACATCAACGAGTTAATTCGATTATCGCAGGGATAACACAATGTCTTCACTAAAGGACGTGGCAAAACTGGCAAACGTCTCCCTGATGACCGTCTCGCGCGCCATCAACACGCCCGAGCGGCTTCGGCCGGAAACGCTGGCACACGTTCAGGCGGCGATAAAGCAGCTCAACTACGTGCCCGACCTGTCGGCGAAAAAGGTCCGCGGCGCCCGCGCCACGCCCAATGCGATCGGCGTGCTGGCGCTGGATACGGTCACCACGCCCTTCTCCGTTGATATCGCGCTGGCGATAGAGGAAACGGCCCGCGCCCACGGCTGGCACAGCTTCGTGATCAACATGTTCGAGCACGACAATGTCGATGACATTATGAACCTGCTGCTGTCGCACCGCCCGGCGGGGGTGATCTACACCACCATGGGCCTGCGCCACGTGCAGGTGCCGAAAAAGCTGCTTACCCTGCCCTGCGTGCTGGCCAACTGCGAAAGCAGCAATGCACCGCTGGCCAGCTATATTCCCGACGATGAACAGGGCCAGTACGCCGGCACCCGGGCGCTGCTGGAGGCCGGCTATCGCCAGCCGCTGTGCCTGCATCTGCCCGAACAGCGCGTGGCCAGCCACCGCCGGCGCAGCGGACTGGAACGGGCCTGCCGCGAGCAGAATATCGACCCGAACGCCTTTACCCATCTTTATATGGCCAGCGGCGACGAACACTATCGCGACATTCCGGCGATGGTGCTGGCGAATATCCGCCAGGGTAAACCGCAGTTTGATTCGGTGATCTGCGGCAACGACCGAATGGCTTTTATGGTCTATCAAACCCTGCTCGGCCACGGCATACGCATTCCTCATGATGTGGCGGTACTGGGCTACGACAACATGGTTGGCATCGGCGATCTGTTTTTACCGCCGCTTTCCACCGTGCAGCTGCCGCACTACGATATTGGCCGCCTCAGCGCGCTGCATATCATCAACGGCAACGACCACTGCGACACGATTAAGGTCAACAGTCCGCTGCTGCTGCGCGACTCGCTGTAAGGTCAGAGATATCGCGCCTCAAAGAGGGGGAAAAAAGGATCTCGTCGATTTTTGCACATACGTGCAAAGAATTCGCAGAACTGTAACATTGCGCCGATATATTCCTGTCAGACCTTCACTGCCAGGGATAACCCCGTGTCCTACCAAGTTGAAACCCGCCACCGCCCAGCCGCGTGGCCCAGGATCCGCCATACGCTGTCGATCGTCAGCCATGAACCCGCCAATCTGCTGGCCGCCCTGCTGCTGATGCTGTTCAGCTGGATTATCCTTGCCCCGGTGGTATCGGTACTGCTGAATGCGGTGCTGGTTCAGAGCGGCGATGAAGGCCGCACCGGCGCGACCGAAGGCACCGTCACCGCCTATTACCTGCTGCGCACGCTGACCTCGCGGATGTCCGAACTGCTGCTGTGGACGCCGATGCTCAATACGCTGGCGGTGGCCCTGAGCACCGTGGTGGGGGCGATGGTGGTGGGCGTTTCGCTGGCGTGGCTGATTAACCGCACCGATATCGCCGGCAGAAAGTGGTTTGCCACCCTGCTGATCGTGCCGTTTATGCTGCCTTCCTGGACCTTCGCGCTGGCGTGGAGCACCATTTTCAAAAACCACACCATCGGTGGACAGCCGGGCTGGCTGGAAGCCATGGGCATTCAGACGCCGAACTGGATGGCCTACGGTTACTTCCCCATCGTCGCCATTATGGTGCTGCACTACGCCCCGCTGGTGATCCTGATCGTCGGCAACGCGCTGAAGCGCATGGACAGCCAGATGGAAGAGTGCGCGCGGGTGCTGGGCGCATCCCGCAGGGCGATCGCCTTTAAAATCATTATTCCTCTGGTGCGCCCGGCGCTGCTTTCCGCCGCGCTGCTGATTTTTGCCGACTGCATCGGTGAGTTCGCGCTGCCGTATATCCTTGGCCTGCCGGTGCATTTCGATACGCTCTCCACCGGGCTGTATCGCGCTATCGGCACGCGCCAGTCCGGCGTGGCGGCGGTGATCGCCACGGTGATCATGCTGATGGGCATGCTGACCCTGATGCTGGATATGAAAATGCTGCGCGAGGCGAAACGCTTCATTACCGTCGGCGGCAAGGGCGTGATGGAACGCCGCCGCAGTCTGGGCCGCTGGCGCATCGCCGCCGGGAGTCTGCCGCTGCTGTTCGTGACGCTCGGCGTGGCGATCCCGCTGCTGACCCTGTTCCTGTCGACCATCATGATCCTGCCGGGGCGCTTTAACGCCGACAACTTCACCCTCGCCTACTGGATCGGCCATGACCTCGATACGGTGGCGCTGCGCAGCGGCATTCTGCTGACGCCGGAGTTCTGGCACACGGTGGGGAACACGCTGCTGATCGTCGGCTCGGCCTCCGTCGCCTGCGGCGTGCTGGGCCTGCTGGTCGGCTACGCGGTGATGCGCTGCCATTTTCGCTGGATGGCCGCCTGCCTGCGCCAGCTGACTTTCCTGCCTTATCTGGTGCCGGGCATCGCCTTCGCCGCCGCCTTCCTCTCGCTGTTTGCGGTAGCCCGAGGCCCGGTCCCGGCGCTGTACGGCACGCCGCTGATTCTGGTGCTGGCGCTGATTGCGGAAAAAATGCCCTACGCCAGCCGTTCCGGCATCGCCGCGATGACCCAGCTGGGTAAAGAAGCCGAAGAAGCGGCGCGCATTGCCGGAGCAGGCTGGTTCGCCCGTATTCGCCGCATCGTGATCCCGATTCAGGCCGCGCCGCTGGCTACCGGCGTGCTGCTGCCGTTTATCTCAGGGATTAAGGGCGTCAGCCTGTTCGTCATCCTCGCCACCCCGGCGACCGACGTGCTGACCACTTATTCGCTGCGCCTGATTGACTACAACTACCAGCAGGCGGCCAACGCCGTGGTGCTGATGATTGCGCTGATTTCATGGGCTGGCACGGTGATGATCCAGAGGATCACCGGTACCGGTCTGGCTGACGGACTGGAGAAATAAGATGCCGACAATTCATTTAAATAACCTTACCAAGACCTACCCCGGCAGCGATGCGCCGGCGGTGAATAACATTAACCTGACGGTGAAAGACGGCGAGTTTATGTGCCTGCTGGGGCCGTCCGGCTGCGGTAAAACCACCATCCTGCGGATGATCGCCGGGATCGAGCACGCCAGCGGCGGCGAAATCCGCATTGGCGAGAAGATCGTCGACTCCATTGCCCACGGCACCTGGGTGCCGCCGGAAAAGCGCGGCATTGGCCTGGTTTTCCAGAGCTATGCGCTGTGGCCACATATGACGGTGGAGCAGAACGTGGATTTCGGCCTGCGCCTGCAAAAGGTGCCCGCCCGCGAGCGCATTGCCCGCTGCCAGGACGTGATGGAAAAGCTGCGCATTGCCGACTACGCCAGACGCTATCCGGCCCAGCTTTCCGGCGGCCAGCAGCAGCGCGTGGCCCTGGCCCGCATGCTGGCGGTGAATCCCGGCGTGCTGCTGCTGGACGAGCCGCTCTCTAACCTCGATGCCACCCTGCGCCTCGAGATGCGCGCCGAGCTGCGCCGCCTGCATGAAACCTTCGGCACCACTATCGTCTTCGTCAGCCACGATCAGTGGGAGGCGATGACCCTCGCCACCACCATTGCGGTGATGAGCGCCGGGCATATGCAGCAGGTCGGCACCCCGGATGAGATCTACGCCACCCCGGCCAACCGCTTTGTCGCCGAATTTATCGGCACGCCGCGGCTGAATATGATCCCGCTGAACCCGGCGGCCAGCCCGCTGGCACGGCATCTTCAGCAGCGCTTTAACCTGCAGGATCGCACCCTGCACTGCGGCATTCGCCCGGAGGAGATCGTGCTCAGCGAAGGCGCCGGCAACAACGGCATCGCGATGACCATCGACAACATTATGCCCACCGGCGGCAGCTGGGTGATTGAACTGGTGGCCGGAGACGATCGCCTGTTCCACTCCACGCAGCTGCGTCCTCGCTGGCAGGCGCGCCAGCAGGTGCACTGCCAGCTCCCGACCCACTCCCTGCACTTCTTTAACAGCAGCGGGCTGCGTCACGACGTTTACGCACGTTAATTCGTTTTTATCACTTTAAGGGAACCACCATGAAGCGCAATTTGACCGCCGCCGTTGTCGCCAGCGCCCTGCTGAGCTGCAGCGCCTTTGCTCAGGCTGAAACGTTCGATCTCCAGCAGCTGATCGCCGCCGCGAAGCAGGAGCAGCCGATTACCGTGTACGCCTCCACCGGCAAAATCGTCCAGCAGGCGAAAGCCTTCAGCGAGCAGTACGGGCTACAGGCTAACGGCGTTAAGGCCGATGCGCCGCAGATTATTGAGATTATCAGCCGGGAAGCGCAGGCGAAAAACGTGCGGGCCGATGTCGCCATCGTTGAAGATGCCCCGGCGGGAATGACGCAGTTGCTGAACAAAGGCTACGTGCAGAGCTGGGTGCCGGACGATCTCAAAGGCAGCATCCCCGCGCGCTATCAGGACCCGCTGACCGTGGTACTGGCCCCGAACGTCTTCGCCTATAACACCACCCATCACGCGACCTGCCCGGTCACCAATCTCTGGCAGCTGACCGAGCCGGCCTGGCGCGGCCGCGTGGCGATGCAGGATCCGACCAGCAAACCGGCCTATACCGACTGGTTCAGCCAGATGGAAACCCACTACGACCAGCAGATGCGCGATGCCTATCAGCAGCAGTTCGGCAAGCCGCTGCAAACCGACGAGAAGTCCGCCACCGCGGCCTTTGTGAAGGCGCTGGCGGGCAACGGCGTGCTGCTGACCCACTCCGATAACGATGCCGCCTCCGCCATCGGCGCGCCGGACGGTAAAACCGACTTCGTTGGCCTGGTGTCCACCGCCAAATTCCGCGACAACAAGCAGGGGATGAAGCTGGGCCTGTGCAGCGGCCTGAAGCCATTTATCGGCTGGAATTACCCGAGCCTCGGCGTGGTGGCGACGGGCAGCAAAAGCCCGAATACCGCGAAGCTGTTTATCCACTATCTGCTGACCGCCGAAGGTATCGCCCCGCAGGGCGTGGACGGCAAAATGTCCAGCAATCCGGCGGTGAAACTGCCTGCCGATGAGGCTTCCGGCATCGAAAAATATCGCGGCGAACTAATGGAATACCTGACCGCCACGGCGAAAGAGGACTGGAAAAGCCGCCAGGACTGGCAGGATATCTGGAGCCTGAACTACAAAAAATAACGCCCCGCGCAGCATCGGAGCCGTTCCTCTTTCACTCAGAACAGGCAGCATATTTTGACCACGATCGATATTGCACAGCGCGAAGCGGCGCTCAAACGCATTGTTACCGAAGCCGGGGATACCGCCCTGCGCTTTTTCCACTCCAGGACGGCAGGGGAATACGAACTGAAGGGCCATCAGGATATCCTGACCGAGGCCGATACCTTCGTTGAGGCGCTGATCCTGCAGGCGATTGGCGAAGCCTTCCCCGACGACTCGATCCTCGGCGAAGAGTCCGCCAGCCAGCCCGCCAGCGCGGAGAGCCTGTGGGTGGTCGATCCGATTGACGGCACCGCCAACTTTGCCCGCGGCATCGCCCACTTCTGCGTCTGCATCGCCTGGGTTCACCACGGCGTGACCGAGCTGGGGGCAATTTATAACCCCTCAAGCCGGGAGCTGTATCTGGCGCGGCGTGGCCACTATGCGCTGAAAAATGACCGGCCTTTGCGCTGCACCGCCATTACCGACACGCAGCGCGCCGCCGTGGAACTGGGCTGGTCAGCCCGCCACAGCCAGCGGCGCTATCTGGAGGTGATGACGTCGATCCTGAATCAGGGCACCAGCATACGACGCGGCGGCTCCGGCGCGCTGGCGCTGGCGTGGGTGGCGGAAGGCCGCACCGACGGCTATGTGGAAATTCATATGAACGCCTGGGACTGCCTGGCTGGGATGCTGCTGGTGCGTGAAGCGGGCGGCCGAGTTGGCATCGCACCCGAGACGGCCGAAGGGATTTTCAACGGTCTGCCGGTGCTGGCCGTCGCGCCGGGAATTGCCAGCGAACTGTCCCGCGCATCCGGTATCCCGCTGGCGGAGGAGGAGCCGCAGGATACTAATGATCACACCAGTGGATCTGAGGCTGCGCCCGCCGCTGGCGTAACGTTGGAGAACAGTGAATCGGGCGCAGCCAGGGCATCATCCATCGCACAGGCGGCGGATGCAGCTCAACCGGCCGTGCCGCACTATCCCCGTCCGCCGATCAGCCTGATTGCGGAAGACTTCCCAGGCTGGGGGATGGATATCTATATCGGCGGTTCCGCCGGCGTGAGCGATACCGCGCTGCTGGCCGAACACGATATCGGCGTGGTGATTAACTGCGCGGTAAACCTCGACATTGACTGGGTTAACGCGCCGGAGGCCGGAGCCGCCGCGCATCTGCTCCCCCACGGTGCCGGACCGGTTCGCTACTACAAGCTGGGGCTGATTGACGGCGACGGCAACGCGCCGGAGATGCTGCACGCGGGCTATCAGCTGATGCGTTCGGCGCTGCTGCAGCAGATCCCGGAGAAAGCCTCCTACCGTAACCGCCGGCGCGGCAATATCCTGGTCAACTGTCGCGGGGGCCGCAGCCGCTCCGTGGCGTTAGTGGCGCTGTTTATGCACCTGGAGTGCCCGGCGCGCTTCCCGACGCTCGACGCCGCGATTGCGTTAATCCGCGACCGCCGCCAGCTCCACCCGGATGAATGGTTTGAAGCGCCGAAGCCGTCACTGACCCGGCTGGCGGAACGGGCCATTCTTCGCGAACGAGCCATCGCCGCAGCGGAACAGCGCGATGAGCGATAGCAGCAAGACGTCCGGATTTGCCAGCGCCACCGAGGTGGCGCGCCTGGCGGGCGTGTCGCGCTCGGCGGTATCGCGCACCTTTACCCCCGGCAGCAGCGTCTCGGCGGAAACACGGCGCAAGGTGCTCGCCGCCGCCGAGGTGCTGAACTACCACGTTAACCATCTGGCGCGCGGCCTGTCGAAGGAGGCCAGCCGCCCGGTGTGTATTCTCGGCGGTAATCTGGCGTCGCCGTATCAGTCCAGCCTGCTGGAGCACCTGACCCGCCGACTGAACAAGGCCGGACGGGCGGTGATGGTAATCAACACCGACGATGGCGAAGCGAGTGCCAAAGAGGCGCTGCAGCAGACGCTGAACTACCGCTCCACCGCCACCATCGTGCTGTCGGGCAAACCGCCCGGCTCGCTGATTGAGATCTGTCTGCAAAGCGGGCAGCAGGTGATCCTGATTAACCGCATGGGCCAGTATGCCGGCGCGGACACTATCGATATCGATTACAGTTCGACGATGAAAGAGGCTTTTGACCACCTGATCGCCGCCGGATGCCGGCATCTTGCCGTGGTTTCCTCCTCTGCACGTTCGCCCAGCATGGTAACCCGCGAAACCGGCTTTATGCAGGCCGCGGCCGACGCCGGAAAGGACGTTTCCCCGATCCGTCCCGGCAGTACCAGCTACCAGACCGGCGTAATTGCCGCGCGCGAGCTGCTGAGCCAGCCGACGCGCCCGGACGGCGTGTTCTGCGTGACCGATCTGATCGCCTGCGGCTTTATCGACGCCGCGCGCCACGAATTTGGCCTGCGCATTCCGGAAGATCTCTGCGTGATTGGCTTCGATGATATCGAACAGGCCGGCTGGCTGGGCTATCAGCTCACCACCTTCTCGCAGCCGCTTGCTGAGATGGCGGAAGCCGCCTGTGAACTGCTTTTATCACCGGATGCGGAGAAACCGGGAAGCCGGGTGTTTGATGCACGGCTGGTGAAGCGAAAAACACTGCGGTGAAATGGATTTTAGCGCAAGTGCGATCGGCATCAGCGTATGAAAAATTAAGCGATTTTTGACCAGCAATTCCCTAAAAAGCAGTGGGATTTATCGTATACTGATTGCGCTATAAGAATAAATTCACCTCGCTGAACGTCCACCGTCCTCGAAGCCGTTGGTTGCCGCACAGCACCCCGCCCCCGCGCGGGGTTTTTGTATTACAAAGATAAAATGGACATACCGCGCGCTGCGGGATGCTGATAAGCATCAGAGAATAACAGGAGACTTCATGGCTAACCCTTATCGCGAACTGTTTACCACCCCCGGTGCACTGGGGCTGGCGCTCGCGAGCACCGTTGTGCGCCTGCCGCAGGCGATGATCGGCATCGGCATTGTCACCATGCTGGTGCAAAAAACCGGACAGTACTGGCTGGCCGGTGCCGTAGCCGGTGTTTATACGCTGGCGAATGCGCTGGTCGGCCCGCAGATCTCCAAGGTGGTGGACCGACGCGGGCAAAGCCGGGTGCTGCCGTATGTTACCGCCTACAGCATCGGCATGCTGACGGCGCTGATTGCCGCCGTTTATCTGCAGGCACCTGCCCCGCTGCTGTTTATTCTGGCGCTGCTGGCGGGGGCGATGCCGAGCATGCCCGCGATGATCCGCGCCCGCTGGCTACAGCTCTTTCGCGGCAGGCCGCAGCTGCACACCGCTTTTTCTCTGGATACGGTGATCACCGAATTAGTGTTTACCATCGGCCCGCCGGTGGCCATCGTACTGAGTACCAGCTTCTTCCCCGAGGCCGGGCCGCTGGTCGCGCTGCTGCTGCTGATTGTGGGCATCACCGCCTTTCTGATGCAGAAGCAGACCGAGCCTAAAGTGGTTGAAGGCCTCGGTAAGCAGACCAGCTCAACCCTGCTGATCCCCGGCGTGCGCACCATTGTCTTCGCGCTGCTGGCGCTGGGGGTGATTGCCGGTTCAGTTGAAGTGGCGGTGGTTGCCTTTGCCAATATGCAGGGCTGGCCGGCCGCCGCCAGCTTTGTGCTGGCCGCCTATGCGCTGGGATCGATGATCGCCGGGCTGCTGTTCGGTACGCTAAAAATTACCGCCCCGATTGAGAAGCAGTTCCTGTGCGGCGGCGTGGTAATGGCGGTGACCACCCTGTTCCCGATTTTATCCCCCAGCGTCTACGTGCTGGCCGCCACGCTGTTTTTCGCCGGCGTGTCGTTTGCACCGACGATGGTTATCGTGATGAATATCGGTACCACAATCCTGCCGCCATCAAGGATAACCGAAGGGCTGACGTGGATGACCACCGGCATCAGCCTCGGCGTGGCGCTGGGCAGCGTGCTGGCGGGGATGGTGATCGACCTCTACGGCGCACGGGCCGGATTCAGCGTAGCGATGGTCGCCGGGCTGGTGATGGTGCTTGTTGTACTGATGGGGCTGCGCGTGCTGCGCTCGTCGTCTGCGGTGTGCGTTGAGACGGCGAGCTAGCCCTCGTTGTAGCAGGCGAAAGGGTGATCATTACTACTGGCATCAAGCTTGATCCTGGGCTTGATGCCAGTTCAATTCAGGAATAACATAGTATCAAAATCAAAATCTTACAACACATCACTTGTTATGCAGCTGACGACTCGTTTGCATTTTAATCTCATGTAGTAATGCCTGAATTAACCCCGATGCATAGCGCTGCGCGCCAATACGTTCGTCATCGTTCTCAATGGCAAAAAATCGAGCGTAGGCAACAGCTCCCACTTTTTCAAAGCCCTCTCCGTAGTCGTCATCGCAGAAACGCCGTGCCAGTGCGGCTAATCCGTCTCTGAGTGCCTCCTGATGCAACCCCGAGCGAAACCTGTCGACAAAAAGCGCAGCAACTTCTTTAACTGAACCTGAATATCGAATGACGTGAATCAGATCAGCAGCATCTTTATTTTCCTGCCGCTGGTCCAGTGCAATAGCCTTCAGGATCACAAAAGATGGCACATCCGCAAAGCGCACCACATCCACAGATATGCCACCGCCATCCAGAAGTGCTGCAGCAACTTCTCTTTCCTCATACCAGTCACTTACGATCCCAGCATGTTTGATTGTGAGAGCAGATACCGACTCACCGCTGACACTGACCGTCTTACCTGGGGTATCATTCCCTGCATCGCGAAGAAGTTCGACAACCACCTCAATCTGCTTATCAACCCTCCTACGCCATCTCCAGGATGCCGCCTTTCCATCTTCCAGCCATCGTTCAAATCCCCGAGCCTTTAGCTGATCCGCCAGACTGGTGTATTCATTTCCAACGGCCAATACTTCAAGATTTAGCACAATATCTACATCAGAAGTCCCAACGTGCATCGGCACATCAGGAGGGGATTCAGGGGTAAGGTAACGTGGCACCAATCCGCCCACCAGGCGTAGCGTATCCTTCAAATTTCCAAATGCACTGAGCAGTGTCAAAAGCGTTCTCTCACACGCGAGAGTAACATCAGTATCGTAACCTGATGCAGTACGAGGTTTCAGTTCCTTTGCCATAACAACTCCAGGTGTTTTCTAAAGCTATCTGCCAGTTCTTTATTGCGTCCACGTCCATTTAGCAAGTCCAGATACAGAATGTACGGACTGGCAAAATAACCCAGACGATCTGCGCACTTACTACGAAAAAGTAAGCTCGCACCCCGGCGTTCGACCAACGAGATATTAGCCCCTTTTGGGGCTGGTTTAAGATTCAGTGCTTCCGCCATCAAATGGCCGTCACCATCAGCCACAACGATTTCTGCGCTATCTGTCCCCGTCAGTACAGGCAGAATCGTATTGGCTGCAGCTGTCCCGGTGAAAGCCCAGGCGAAATCAAGTTGATGTGTATCTATCCTTTCGGCAAGCTCACCCAGCAGGAGGCCAGGATTTTCAACGAAGGTATACCATCTGGATTCCTGAGCATTACGCCTCTGCCAGTTTTCAGCCCAGGCGTCCAGTAGCAGCCCGGGTCGTATCAGCTTTCTACGTTTGCCCGGCCCCTTACCTTCCTCATTAACCCATTCCCGCAAGATGAGTTCCTGTAATACCAATGAACAAGTGTATTGAGATGTCTGGGCAAGACTCGCCAACTCCGTTCCTGATAGCCAGGTATCGTTGTGCATTAACAGAGCATGGACAACGTTTTCACGCGCATCAGTGAACAGATCAACCACACCCTCTTTTTTTCTCACTGGATTTGAGGGTTTTTCGATATTAATCAACCAGAAACCATGTTTGAGGAAAAGGCTTCCACCGAATTCATAATAGGCAAAACCTGATTCCTTTAGTTCCCTTTTAGATCCGGGACTGAGGGATTGCGCGGCAACCATACCAATAACGTCGCCAGGGTGGCGATGCGCATTTTTGCGAAGATTTAGCCGCCTGACTGCATTTCGGATATCTCTCGGATAACCGCTACTAACGATCTCAACATGAATAGTCAGTACGCTGTTTTGCATCTTAATGTTGATTGCGTCATCAGGTGCAGACGTTTCGGACGCATCAGGTTCGGGAACTGACACCGTATGAATAGCTGCATCGGTTCCAATTGCATCAGTCAGATTCTTAATCAACGCTTCCAAAGTCTGCCTTCTAAATCCAGGCCTTACAGCCCTGATTCCAGCCATATTGTTAGCCTTAAATTCGTTATTAGCTGTACAGCTAATAATATTAAATTAGCAAATATTAAAGCTAACCTAATCATAAATTGTGCAGATAACAAGCGTTTTAAGGTTGAGCCAGGCCTGTGGCTGGAATAAAAAAACCCTGCCGAAGCAGGGTTTCATGGACATAACTTGCGTTCTTTGAAACTTAGAACGGAATATCGTCATCAAAGTCCATTGGCGGTTCGTTGTTCGCCGGTGCGCTGTTCTGCTGTGGCTGCTGCTGCGGGCGAGACTGCGCGCCACCGCTGAACTGGTTGCCGCCCTGTGGCTGCTGTGGCTGGCCCCAGCCGTTGTTGTTGTTCTGGCCCTGGCCGCCGCCTGCCGGTGCGCCGCCGCCCTGTGCACGGCCGCCCAGCATCTGCATGGTGCCGCCCACGTTAACCACAACTTCGGTGGTGTATTTTTCTACGCCGGCCTGGTCGGTCCATTTGCGGGTCTGCAGTGCACCTTCGATATACACCTGGGAACCCTTACGCAGGTATTCACCGGCCACTTCCGCCAGCTTGCCGAACAGCACAACGCGGTGCCACTCGGTCTTCTCTTTGGTTTCACCGGTCTGCTTGTCACGCCAGCTTTCGGACGTAGCCAGAGTAATGTTGGCAACGGCACCGCCATTTGGCATGTAGCGGACTTCCGGATCTTGCCCCAGATTCCCAACTAAAATAACTTTGTTTACGCCTCTGCTGGCCATGTTGCTGTCTCCGATAAATGTGTCTGACTAAGTCTAAGCGCAAAATTCTAACACGCACACCTCCTAATGACACGTGCAGAGATCCGCGTTTTCGAGGCGGATCCAAAACTCTTTTTTAATACAACGCATAACGATCGAAGAGGGAAACCACAGCAGAAAGCGGATCGCCGCAGATGGCACCTGACGCCAAAACACTGGTTATCCATTCAGGTTTTTTTGTGCCATAATGACGTGTTTCTTTTCTGGCCATGCCGGGCAGGCATGGTGAGGTATGTGCTAATCCGGGAATTGTGAATGGATAAGATCGAAGTACGGGGTGCCCGCACCCACAATCTGAAAAATATTAACCTGATCATTCCGCGCGATAAACTGATCGTCGTCACCGGCCTGTCAGGTTCCGGTAAGTCCTCGCTGGCGTTCGATACGCTGTATGCCGAGGGCCAGCGCCGCTACGTGGAGTCGCTCTCCGCCTATGCGCGTCAGTTTCTTTCGCTGATGGAAAAGCCGGACGTTGACCATATTGAGGGGCTGTCACCGGCGATCTCAATTGAGCAGAAGTCCACCTCGCACAACCCGCGTTCCACCGTCGGGACCATTACTGAAATTCACGACTACCTGCGCCTGCTGTTTGCCCGCGTCGGCGAGCCGCGCTGCCCGGATCACGATGTGACGCTGGCCGCGCAGACCGTCAGCCAGATGGTGGACAACGTGCTGGCGGAGCCGGAAGGCCGCCGCCTGATGCTGCTGGCGCCGATTATCAAAGAGCGTAAGGGCGAGCACACCAAGACGTTGGAAAACCTCGCCAGTCAGGGGTATATCCGCGCCCGCATCGACGGCGAAGTCTGCGATCTTTCCGATCCACCGAAGCTGGAGCTGCAGAAGAAGCACACCATTGAAGTGGTCGTCGATCGCTTTAAGGTGCGTGAAGATCTGGCCCAGCGCCTGGCGGAGTCGTTTGAAACCGCGCTGGAGCTGTCCGGCGGCACCGCCGTGGTGGCCGATATGGACGATCCGAAGGCCGAAGAGCTGCTGTTCTCAGCCAACTTCGCCTGTCCTGTCTGCGGTTACAGCATGAGCGAGCTGGAACCGCGCCTGTTCTCCTTTAACAACCCCGCCGGTGCCTGCCCGACCTGCGACGGGCTGGGCGTGCAGCAGTATTTCGATCCGGATCGCGTGGTGCAGAACCCCGATCTGTCGCTGGCCGGTGGGGCCATTCGCGGCTGGGATCGTCGTAACTTCTACTACTTCCAGATGCTGCGCTCGCTGGCCGATCACCTCGGCTTCGACATTGAAGCGCCGTTCAGCTCGCTGAAAGAGTACGACCGCAAGGTCATTCTTTACGGCTCCGGCAAAGAGAATATCGAATTCAAATACGTTAACGATCGCGGTGATACCTCGGTGCGCCGGCATCCGTTTGAAGGCGTGCTGCATAATATGGAGCGCCGCTACAAAGAGACGGAATCCTCCGCCGTGCGTGAGGAGCTGGCGAAGTTTATCAGCAACCGCGCCTGCGCCAGCTGCAGCGGCACGCGCCTGCGTCGCGAAGCGCGCCACGTTTTTGTTGAGAACACCACGCTGCCGACCATCTCGGATATGAGCATCGGCCACGCGATGACCTTCTTCGAAAATATGAAGCTCAGCGGCCAGCGCGCGAAAATCGCCGAGAAGGTGCTGAAAGAGATTGGCGATCGCCTGCGCTTCCTCGTTAACGTTGGTCTGAACTACCTTTCCATGTCCCGTTCGGCGGAAACGCTCTCCGGCGGCGAGGCGCAGCGTATCCGCCTCGCCAGCCAGATCGGTGCCGGGCTGGTTGGCGTGATGTACGTGCTGGATGAACCCTCTATCGGCCTGCATCAGCGCGACAACGAGCGCCTGCTGGAAACGCTGGTCCACCTGCGTAATCTCGGCAACACGGTGATCGTGGTGGAGCATGATGAAGACGCGATCCGCGCCGCCGATCACGTGATCGATATCGGTCCGGGCGCGGGCGTTCACGGCGGGCAGATCGTCGCGGAAGGCACCGTGGACGACATCATGGCGGTTGAGGAATCCCTCACCGGCCAGTTCCTCAGCGGCAAGCGCGGGATTGCCATTCCCGCCGAGCGGGTCAAGGGCGATCCGGAGAAGGTGCTGAAGCTGACCGGGGCCAGCGGCAACAACCTGAAGGACGTGACGCTGACCCTGCCGGTCGGGCTGTTCACCTGCATTACCGGGGTTTCCGGCTCCGGTAAATCCACGCTGATTAACGATACGCTGTTCCCTATCGCCCAGCGTCAGCTGAACGGTGCCACTATTGCCGAACCGGCCCCGTACCGCGAAGTCAGCGGCATGGAGCATTTCGACAAGGTGATCGATATCGATCAGAGCCCGATTGGCCGCACGCCGCGCTCTAACCCGGCTACCTATACCGGGATTTTCACCCCGGTACGTGAGCTGTTTGCCGGCGTGCCGGAGTCGCGCACCCGCGGCTACACGCCGGGCCGCTTCAGCTTTAACGTCCGCGGCGGGCGCTGCGAAGCCTGCCAGGGCGACGGCGTGCTGAAGGTGGAGATGCACTTCCTGCCGGATATCTACGTGCCGTGCGACCAGTGTAAGGGCAAGCGCTATAACCGCGAGACGCTGGAAGTGAAGTACAAAGGCAAGAGCATCCACGAAGTGCTGGAGATGACCATTGAAGAAGCGCGTGAGTTCTTCGATGCCGTTCCGGCGCTGGCGCGCAAGCTGCAAACGCTGATCGACGTGGGCCTGTCCTATATTCGCCTCGGCCAGTCGGCGACCACGCTCTCCGGCGGCGAAGCGCAGCGCGTTAAGCTGGCGCGCGAGCTGTCCAAGCGCGGTACCGGCCAGACGCTGTATATCCTGGATGAGCCGACCACCGGTCTGCACTTTGCCGATATCCAGCAGCTGCTGGAAGTGCTGCATCAGCTGCGCGACCAGGGCAACACCATCGTGGTGATTGAGCACAATCTTGACGTGATCAAAACCGCGGACTGGATCGTTGACCTGGGGCCGGAGGGCGGCAGCGGCGGCGGCGAGATCCTGGTATCCGGTACGCCGGAAACCGTTGCCGAGTGCGAGAAGTCCCACACCGCGCGCTTCCTGAAGCCGCTGCTGGCGAAATAAACGGAGGGGGCAACATCGTGTTGCCCCTCTTTGCCCTCCGCAGCTTTCATCCGTTTTATCGTTATTTTTCCGACATTCAGCGCTAAATCTTGCAGAAACAGGCAAGATTTAGCGACGTTTAGACATCCCTTCGTCATGCTTTCAGGACTATGCTTTACCCTCAACATTCGTGGAGGAAGGCAGCCTGTGTCATCGCCGTCCTCCCGCCGTAATGGCCTCGCGCTATCCCATCATTTACCGGAGACACCAATGAACATTACGCATGCTTATGCCGCCCAGGACGCAAAATCCAGACTGGCTCCGTTCGAGTTCCAGCCGCGTGAACTGCGGGAACATGATGTGCAAATTGAAGTGCTGTACTGTGGCGTATGCCACTCGGACCTGCACCAGGCACGCAATGAATGGCGTAACACCATTTTCCCGGTGGTGCCGGGCCACGAAATCGTGGGACGCGTGACCGCCGTCGGCGCGCACGGCCATAAATACAAGGTAGGCGAGCTGGTTGGGGTTGGCTGCATGGTCGACTCCTGTCGCACCTGCGACAGCTGTAAAGAAGACCTGGAGCAGTACTGCGAAGAGGGCTTCGTTGGCACCTATAACGGTCAGGATCGCATCAGCGGCGACATTACCTACGGTGGCTACGCCACTCAGGTGGTTGTGCATGAAGACTTCGTGCTGCGCGTGCCGGAAAACCTCGATCCTGCCGCCGCCGCGCCGCTGCTCTGCGCCGGTATCACCACCTTCTCGCCGCTCAACCACTGGGGCGTGGGTCCGGGTAAGAAAGTCGGCATCGTCGGCCTGGGTGGCCTGGGTCATATGGGCGTGAAAATTGCCCATGCGATGGGCGCGCACGTCGTGCTGTTTACCACTTCGCCGTCAAAAATCGAAGACGGTAAGCGCCTGGGCGCGGATGAAGTGGTGATCTCGAAGGATGCCGACCAGATGGCGGCGCATGCCAACAGCTTCGACTTTATCCTGAACACCGTGGCCGCACAGCACGATCTGAACCCGTTTATCACCCTGCTGCGCCGCGACGGCACCATGACGCTGGTTGGCGCACCGGAACACGACCACCCTTCACCGCAGGTGTTTAACCTGATCTTTAAACGCCGCAGCATTGCCGGTTCGCTGATTGGCGGCATTAAAGAAACCCAGGAGATGCTGGATTTCTGCGGTAAACACAACATCACCTCCGATATTGAGCTAATCAATATTAATCAGATTAACGAGGCCTACGAGCGGATGCTGAAAAGCGACGTGAAGTATCGCTTCGTGATTGATATCGATACGCTGCGGGCGTAACGCCCATTGCTCCGGTCGGCCAACTTGTCCGGCCGGAGCGACATCCTGCCCCTGCAGCTCCTTTTCTGTCGCTTCGCACTGGCATTTAACACGGATCGGACGTCGTTCAATGCTCCTGTAACTCCCCATCTTTACTGCACGTAATCGCTACAACGTTATTTCCGCCCGTCACTGTTGATATTTATACGGTTTTCTCACAATGGCCTTCGCGCCGTAATTTAAGACGGGAAAAGTGAATATTATCGACAATATAGAATTAAAAAGAGATTGATCGCGCTTAATACGCCAGGTTAATAGTATTAAACGGCTATAAAGGACAATCGACAACATAATCAATGGACGGACCACTCACCTTGAAAATCGAATCCCCCGCCCCACCATCAACATATAACCCTATAAATTAATTGATAAAAAAACCAAAATACTCAATGATACCGGTGACTCTATTTGTGTAATTTTAACAAGTTACGCTTTATTGTGAGTCAGGTAGACAATTCCAGCTATTTCCTTTGCCTGATTAAATATTTTCTATTTGAATGAAATCCGATGAATTGCCTTTCCATGGTGCGCTGCGCCGGTAATATGCACCAACAAAGTGCGAAAATATTAATTAAACGCCCGTTTACAGGCAGTTATTGTCTGGCATTGCTCTTGCATATGCTTGTATATACATGGCTGGACAATCACCAGCTCTTTCCCAAACGAAATACAGAAGGAACCGCTATGCATTCTCTCCGTGTATTGAAACGTTCGCTGGCCGCACTGTGCTGTGCCGGGATGTTATCCGCAGTGGCTGCCCCTGCTTTTGCCGCGGAAGCGGACACCGTCAAAATGGGCGTTGAACCCTGGCTGGGCTACGGTCAGTGGCATGTGGCGGCAGATCAGAAACTGTTTGAGAAACAGGGGCTGAAAAAGGTCGAGGTGATTAACTTTGCCGAAGATAAAGATATCAATGCCGCGCTGGCCAGCGGGCAGATCGATGCCGCGAATATCGCTACCCACACCGCCATCGGAATGATCTCCGCCGGGTTGCCGATTAAAATCGTGATGGTGTTGGACCAGAGTAATACCGCCGATGCGATGCTGGTGACCAAAGATATCGCGACGCTGCAGGACCTGAAGGGCAAGCAGGTGGCCTATGAAGAAGGCACCACCAGCGATATTCTGCTGCGCAGCGCGCTGGCCTCCGCCGGGCTGAAGTTCTCCGATATTAAACCGGTGCCCATGCCAGCGGCCTCGGCGGGCAGCAGCATTATCGCCGGGCGCGTCCCGGTCGCCGTGACCTATGAACCGTATCTGACCGTGGCGATGAAAGGCGATCCGAGCCTGAAGATGCTGTACAGCGGCTCGTCCGATCCCGGCCTGATCAGCGATGTGCTGGTGGTCCACGATGATTTTATTAAAAATCATCCCGAAGCCATTAAAGCGCTGATTAAAACGTGGGACAGCTCGCTGAATTACTACAACGCCCACACCACGGAAGCCCGCGCCATTATTTCCAAAGCGGTGGGTGCCTCGCCGGAAGATCTCCATACCGCCTTTGACGGCGTGAAATACTTCTCTCTGGCGGATAATAAAAAACTGTTATCCCATGATTTTAGTGAAAAAACCTTCCCTCACCTGCTGAAAGCGGCGACGGATGCCGGCATTGTCAGCCAGCCGGTGACCCCGCAGCAGACTATTGATGCCAGCTTCGTTAATAACCCCTAGCCATCCCTCTTTCTTCCCGCCGTTATGCGGCGGGGAGAAAGATGTCAGGAGGAAATATGAGTGTGGTTGAGCAGCAAAAAACACCTCAACAATCAAAAAAACGGCGCAGGCGCAGCAATCTGCTCACTATCGGGAAATCGCCTTCGCGCTCGCAGTTCCTGAGCATCGCCATCGGCGTATTTGCCCTGCTGATTTTTGTCTGGTGGCTGGCGACCTCAATGGGCGCCATTAAACCGATTTTCTTACCGGGAATTGAACGCGTCTGGCAGCGGATGGTCGCGCTGGCAGCAGACGGCACGCTGCAGAGTGATATTGAGAGCAGCCTGTACCGCATTATCATCGCCTTTACGATTTCATCGGTGATGGCGATCGTCATCGGCGTGCTGGCGGGCTGCTATGGCCTGGCGAAGGCGATTGTCGAACCGCTGGTCGATTTCGTGCGCTATATGCCGGTGGTGGCCTTTGTGCCGCTGACCATCCTGTGGACCGGCACCGACGATTTTCAGAAATTCCTGGTGATCTGGATTGGTACCTTCTTCCAGCAGGTGCTGATGATGATCGACGCCGTGAAGCGCGTTCCGCCTGATTTCATTGGCCTGGGCCGCACGCTGGGCATGTCGGACCGTAAGATCCTGCTGCGCATCGTGATCCCCTCCGCCCTGCCCGCCATCTGGGACGCGCTGCGCATCAGCATCGGCTGGGCCTGGACGTGGCTGGTGCTGGCCGAACTGGTGGCGTCCACCTCGGGCCTCGGCTACCGCATCGTGGTGTCCCAGCGCTATTTCCAGACCGATACCATTATTGGTTACATCCTGCTGCTTGGCCTGCTGGGCCTGATCACCGACCAGATTATGCGTGCCCTGGAGCGCGTGCTGTTCCGCTATAACCGGAGACGTTCCTGATGGCGACGCTAACGCTAAACAAGCTGGAAAAAAGTTTTCCCCTCGGCAAGGGCTATCGCCGCGTGCTGCACGGCATTGACCTGACGCTGAATGACAATGAGTTCGTGTCGATCGTCGGCACGTCCGGCTGCGGTAAAAGCACCCTGCTGTCGATTGCCGCCGGGCTGGAAGATTTTGACGGCGGTGATGTGCTGGTCGACGGCGTGCCGATCGAAGGCCCGGGGCTGGATCGCGGCGTGGTGTTTCAGTCCTACACCTTGCTGCCGTGGCTGACCGCGCGCGGCAATATTGAGTTTGCCCTCAAGGCGGCGGGCACTCCGGCCAGCGAATGCCGCGATATCGCCCAGCAGCATCTGGAGCTGGTCAAGCTCGGCAACGCCGCCGATCGCTGGCCGGGGGAGCTTTCGGGCGGTATGAAGCAGCGCGTGGCGATTGCCCGGGCGCTGTCCTACCGGCCGAAAATTTTGCTGATGGACGAGCCGTTTGGCGCGCTGGATGCCATGACCCGCCACCAGATGCAGCAGCTGCTGGTGGAGATTTGGGAAAAGCATCGCCTGACAGTGATGTTTGTCACCCACGACATTGAGGAAGCGGTCTGGCTTTCCGACCGTATCGTGGTAATGGGCCAGGGGCATATCGATTCCACTTTCGACGTCACCCTGCCGCGCCCGCGCCATGAAAGCATTAACCGCACCGCAGAATTCATCGAGCTGCAGCACGACGTGCTGAGCCGCATTCAACAACACGCGATTGGCTAACTGAAAAAAGGTAACACTATGTCTGTGACATTCCACGACCTGTCGGCTTCCACTGAATTACCCGCTGACCTTTTCAAACGTACTGAATCCGACCTGTCATTTTTCGTTGAGAAGGTGAAGCCGATTATTGCGGCGGTGAAGGAGGAAGGCGACAGCGCGCTGATCCGTTTTGCCCGCGAGTTTGACGGCGTGCAGCCGGAAAGCTTCTCGGTGCGTGCCGAAGAGCATGAGTTCGAAGAGGCCTTTGCGCGCGTCGATGCCGAGGTGATTGAGGCGATTCGCTTCTCGGTGGAGAACGTGCGTGCCTTCCACGAAGCGCAAAAGCCCGAAGAGATGTGGTGGAAAGAGATGCGCCCGGGCGCCTTCGCCGGGGACCGCCACGTGCCGATTGATGCGGTGGCCTGCTACGTGCCGCGCGGCAAGGGTTCATTCCCCAGCGTGCTGATTATGACCACCGTACCCGCCGTGGTGGCCGGGGTACCGCGCGCGGTGGTGATCACCCCGCCTGGCCCAGATGGTCGCGTGGATGATGCCACGCTGATCGCCGCACGCCTGGTCGGCATTACGGAAGTGTACAAGTGCGGCGGCGCACAGGGCGTGGCGGCGGTGGCTTACGGCACGCAGTCGGTGCCGAAATGCCTGAAGATTGTCGGCCCGGGCAGCCCGTGGGTGGTGGCCGCCAAGCGCCAGCTGTCTCATCTGATCGACCCGGGTATTCCGGCAGGCCCGAGCGAAAGCCTGATCCTCGCCGACGACTCCGTCAGCGGTGCGCTGGCGGCGCTGGATCTGTTGATCGAATCCGAGCACGGCCCGGACTCGTCGGCGTATCTGGTCACTTCCAGCCGCCGCGTGGCGGAAGAGGCGATTGCCGCGCTGCCGGGCTACTGGGAAACCATCGGTGAAAAGCGCGCCGGGTTCTCGCGCAGCGTGCTGGGCGGTACCCACGGCGGCGTGGTGCTGACCAAAGATTTCGCCACCGCCGTGGAGTTCGTCAATCAGTATGCGCCAGAGCATCTGGAAATTCTGGCAGAGGAACCGATGGCGGTGATGACGCAGATCCGCAACGCCGGGGAGATCCTGCTGGGCGAACACACGCCGATCACCCTGGGTAACTTCGTGCTGGGTCCGAATGCCGTTCTGCCAACCAACAGCGCCGCCAAAACCGCCGGCCCGCTGTCGGTGTTTGATTATATGAAGCGGATCTCCGTGGGCTACGTTACCCGCGCGGGCTACCCGCAGCTGGCCACCAAGGCCAAACGCTTTGCCGAGTACGAGGGCTTCCCGGGCCATGCGCTGGCCGTCTCAGAACTGCGCGACCGGCTGCTGAAAGGAGAGAATCATGACTGAGCCGCGCGCGCCCTTAGCGGCAGAGGCACGCCGCCTGACGCAGCAGGGTGACTGGCAGCAGGCCAGCGAGAAGCTCAGCCAGCTGATTACCGAAGTTACCGGCGTGCGGGCGACCGGCCTGAACATTAACCGCGACCAGTACAGCCTGAACTCGCTCAACGGCCGCGTGACGCTGGTCGATGGCCGCACGCTGTTCTTCAAGTATCACCACGAAGAAGGCGAAGAGCACACTATTGAGGAGTACTACCGCGCCGAGCTGCTGCGCGAGCACGGCTTCCGCGTGGATGTGCCGATCTACGCCTGCGGCGAGCCGGGGCGACAGATCCTGCTGTATACCCTGCGCGATGAAAAGCGGCTGGCCGACGTCTGCCGCGAGATTGAAGCGAATGCCGACTGGCAGGGAATGGCCCCGGTGGTCGATGCGCAGCGCCGCGCCGATGCGGAAATCCTCGCGCATACGCTGCCGACGCTGCAGCAGGCGCAGGTCAGCCAGGTGGAGGCCGAGTCTATCCACCAGCTGTTCTGGAACCGGCTGGTTTCCCCGGGCCACACCGCCGGACTGGGCGGGCGGGTTGACGGCTTTTACGTCAATCAGGACTTCACCCTGGGTGAGGTCACGCTGCCGTGGCAGAGCCTGAGCAACCTGCGGTGGCGCATCAACGGCGTGAGCTATCAGCACACGCTGCGCCAGCTGTTCCTGGATGCCGGGCAGATCCTCGCGCCCGCCGCGCTGGCCCATCACGGGGTGGTAGTGGCGCACGGCGATGCGCACAATGCCAACGTATGGTTTGATTCCGAGGACGGCGTACCGCAGCTGGTCAGCTTCGATCCGGCCTTCGCCGGCAGCCATATCCCGGCGCTGCTGGCCGAGATCAAAGCCACCTTCCACAACATTTTTGCCCATCCCTGCTGGCTGTATGAGCCGGCGCAGGCGGCGGATATCTACCGGGTCAGCGTGCGGCGCGATGGCGATACGCTGGAGGTGGAGCACAACTGGCAGCTGACGCCGCTGCGTCAGGCGTTCCTTGATAGTAAAGGCGAGCTGTACTGGAAGCCGCTGCTGGCCGCGCTGAAGGCCAAAGGCTGGCTGCCCGCGAACTGGCAGCAAATTATGCGCCTGGCGCTGTTCTGCTGCCCGACGCTGGTGATGAGCCTGCGGGCCGGGTCGGCCAGCCAGCATAATCCGGTCAGTTCGACGATTGGCCTGGCGATGGCCGTGATGCTGGGCAGCGGCGGCGATGATGAGTTCTCCCGCTGGCTGGACGGCCTGCTGACGGAAGGATAAGCGATGAAAACGGTACAGCTGTACGGCGTCGGCGATCTCAGAGTGGAAGCGAAAGCGCCCGCCGTGCTGGCGGCCGGTCAGGTACGCATTCAGGTGCGTGCGGCCGGGATCTGCGGTTCCGACATTCATAACTATCGCACCGGGAAATGGATGGCCGGCCTGCCGGTCACGCCGGGCCATGAGCTGTTTGGCGTGGTGATCGACGCGGCGGAAGCCACTGCAGGCTTCCCGCCGGGAACCCGCGTGGTGGCCGATTCCCGCGTCTGGTGCGGCACCTGCCCCGCCTGCCTGCGCGGTGCGCACAATCTCTGTACCTCGCTGGGCTTTGTCGGTGAGGTGTGCGACGGCGGTTTCGCCGAGCAGGTCGTGCTGCCGGTCAGCGGCCTGCTGCGGGTGCCGGACGAGGTGGCAGATGATATTGCCGTGCTCAGCGAACCGCTCGGCGTGGCGCTGCGGGTGGTTAATCAGCTGAACCCGCCGCCGGGCAGCCGGGTGCGCGTTGCCGGCGGCGGCACCATTGGCGGGCTGGTGGCGCTGCTGTTGCACCATACGCGCCGCTGCCGGGTACAGCTGAGCGAGCCGAACGCAGCTCGCCGGGGGCGAATCGCCGCGCTGATCCCGCTGGATGAAGACGGCGACTATGACTTCGCCGTGGAGGCCACCGGGATCGGCAGCGTGCTGCAGCAGCTGGTCGGCGGCATCACCTCCGGCGGGCGTATTGCGCTGGTGGGGATTTTTCACCACGACGGCGAGCTGGACTTCAATCAGCTGGTTGAGCGGGAAATCTCCCTGACCGGCTGCAGCGTGTTTCAGAGCGAACAGCAGGCCGCGCTGGGGCTGATGGCCGATCTGGCCGACGGGCTGCGCACGCTGATCGCGCCTCCTGTGTCGCTGGACGACGTGCCGCAGGCCTACGAAATGCTGATCCAGGGCAAATCCTCCTACCTGAAGACGGTGGTGATACCATGAATGTGATGAACAGCTTTTCCCTAAGCGGCAGGCGCGCCCTGGTGACCGGGGCTACGCGCGGGATCGGCCTGGCGCTGGCGACCGCGCTGGCGCAGGCCGGGGCCAGCGTGATCCTCACCGGCCGCTCCTCGTCCACGGTGGACCGGGCCGTAGCGGAACTTCAGACGCAGGGCTTTTGCGTTGAGGGCCGGGTGCTGGATGTGACCCGCACCGCCGATATCCAGCGCTGTCTGGGGGAGATCGGTGATATCGACATCCTGATTAACAACGCCGGGACCGAGCAGATCTGCCCGTCGCTGGATGCTGACGAAGCGCTGTGGGACACCATTATTGCCACCAACCTGAAAGGGGCGTTTTTCTGCGCGCAGGCGGCGGCACGCAGCATGACCCGGGGCAACGGCGGAACCATTATTAACCTCTGTTCGCTGACCAGCGCGGTCGGCGTGCCGGGCGCTGCGGCCTACGGCAGCTCTAAATCGGGGCTGACCGGCATGACCCGGGCATTAAGCACCGAGTGGGCGCCGCTGGGGATCCGGGTGAATGGCATCGCACCGGGGTATTTTGAAACGGAGATGACCCAGGCCTTTTATCAGGATGCGGCCTGGGTGGAGAGCATGCAGGCGAAGATCCCGCTGGGCCGCTTCGGCGAGCTGGCGGATCTTGCCGGGGCGGTGGTATTCCTCTGCTCCCCGGCTGCCCGCTATATCACCGGGCAGATCCTCTACGTTGACGGCGGCTATCTGGCGGCGATTTAAGCTCAGACGCGGTGCAGCAGTCCGGCGTGCAGCTCGTTGACCGAACGGCAGCCCAGCTGCGCCAGCGTGCGGTCAATTTCCTGCTTCATCGTAGCGATGGTGCTGGCCACCAGCGCTTCGCCACCGGCGGCGACGGCATACAGCAGCGGCCGACCCAGCAGTACCGCATCGGCCCCCAGCGCCAGCGCTTTCACCACGTCGGTTCCGCGCCGGAAGCCGCTGTCGATCAGCACGCTGAAGTCCGGCCCCACCGCCGCCCGCACCGCAGGCAGGGCCAGCATCGGGCTGTGCGTGCCGTCCAGCTGTCGGCCACCGTGGTTCGACAGCACGATGCCTTCCGCCCCCAGCCGCTGCGCCGCCAGCGCATCGTCAACCGTCATAATTCCTTTGATATACAGCGGCCCCTGCCAGATTTCACGAACCCAGGCGAGGGTTTCCCAGCTCAGCGCCGGGTCCATCTGGCTGGCAAAGTAGGCCGCCCCGCCCGCGCCCCGCTGGTATTCTGCCGGGATATAGGGTTTCAGGTTGCCAAAGCCCGGCATCCCCTGCGGCAGCAGCGTGCGCATCACCCAGCCGGGATGGGCGGCAACATCGGCCATCGCCCCCAGGGAGAGCTTCATCGGCCGCCGGTAGTGGCGCTTATCACGCTCGCGGTTACCGAAATGCACCGCGTCCACCGAGACCACCAGCGCCGTGCAGCCCGCCTGCCGGGCGCGCTCCAGCAGGTTGCGGGTGACGTTGCGGTCTTTCAGCACGTAAAGCTGGAACCAGCGTTCGCCGTTGGATGCGGCGGCAATCTCCTCCATCGAGGCGGTCGACACCGTGCTCTGGATGTAGCCAATCCCCTGCCCGGCCGCCGCGCGGGCGATCATCTGGTCGGCCTGATTGCGCAGCATGCCGTTATAGCCGGTCGGCGCAACCAGCAGCGGTGCCGCCAGCCGGGTTTGCCCCACACTCGTTGCAGTGTCGCGGCTGGCCGCATCCTGCAGCACCGCCGGGGCGAACATCCAGCGGCGGAAAACATCCAGATTGTGTTGCAGCGTGGTTTCGTCTTCCGCTCCGCCGTCCACATAGCTAAAGGCGAAGGCGGGCAGCATCCGCCTGGCCTGACGGCGCAGGTCAGCCGCATTGAGTAGCATAGATACCCCTTAAGGTATTGATAAAAGTTGAATTATCTTCCGGACTGCCGACGGAAACCCGCACCCAGTCAGTATAACCAGCTTCACGCCACGGTTTCACGATGATCCCGTACTCCAGCAGTTTTTTTGCCAGATCGCGGCTGTCCCCGCCCGTGCGGAAGAACAGGAAGTTGGCTACGGAGGGGGCGACCAGATAGCCCAGCTCTGCCAGCTGCTGGCGCATCAGTTCCCGCTGTTCGGTCACCAACGCCATACTGGCCGCCACGTGATCCGGATCCTGCAACGCGGCCAGCGCCGCCGCCTGCGCGGAGCGGTTGATATTAAACGGCGTGCGCACGCGATTGATCACCCCGGCGAGCGCATCGTCGCTGGTGATACCGTAGCCCACGCGCAGCCCGGCCAGCCCCCATGCCTTCGAGAAGGTGCGCAGCACAATCCACGGCCGCGGCTGCGCTTTCAGCACGCTCAGGCTGTCTGGATAGTCGCTGAGGTGGTGGCAGTATTCATAGTAGGCTTCATCAATCACCAGGATGCAGTCCTGCGGTGCCTGTGCGACCAGCCGGCTGAAGTCCTCGCGGCCCAGCATGCAGCCCACCGGGTTAGAGGGATTGCTGAGGATCAGCATTTTGGCCGGCTGGCTCAGCGCCTGCTGCCAGGCCGGCAGGTCGAATTCCATCTGCTGATTCACCGGCACCAGCGCCACCTCCGCGCCCATCATCTGCGGATAGATCTGATGCAGCCCGAAGGACGGCTCCAGCGTCACCACCCGTTCGCCGGGATTGATAAACGCCAGGCAGAGCAGCTTCAGCAGCTCTTCCGAGCCGTTACCGATCACGATACGTTCCGCATCAGCCCCGGTGTGTTCCGCCAGCGCATGGCGCAGTTTCAGGCTGGCGGAATCAGAGTAAATTCCGGTGTGGCCCAGATCGGCACGCAGCGCCGCCGCCACCAGCGGACTGGCCCCGAGGGGATTTTCATTGCTGCCCAGCCGGGTGATACGGTCAACCTGCCAGGTTTCACGCACCGCATCGTCCGACATCCCGGCGTTATATACGCCCAGCTGCAGGGCCGCTTTTCTTGCCAGCTTTTCTATTTGAGTCTGAGACATCTGAATTCCGCTCCGTTAATGGAATATCGATCGTTGCCGCCGTCCGGAAGCCACGGTTCGGGTCACCGCCGCGACAGCAATGAGTGAGATTAATTTATCAGAAAAGTGTAGATGTATAATCTTGTATATACAATTGCAATTCATATGCCAGCTGCGCAAAAAAACCAGTCCGTAAAGCAACGTGGGCGCAGAGGGGATATGCGGTAAGGATCTGGCGGGAAACGCGGGTTAAGGCGGCACCGTTTCAGTGCATGGCGATGGGTGATGGTGCGCAGATTATCTCGTGGAAGAGCGATTATCGATTCAACCCGAGTTCCCATCAGGACAAAGATTATCGAATGAGTAGTGCTTCCCAACGGTGTAGTGTGTATCCGCGCGATGGCATTAATCGCCAGGCATGAACGATACGGTAAATGACACCTTGATATGCCCAATGGTTAAAAACAATCGCTCGGTCAACGAGCCAGCCAATCAGCCTGCATGAAAGAAAGCGGCTCATCGCGAGCCGCCTATTAGCCAGGCGTAAGCCCTTAATTAATCGACGTAGGCCGCGGTATGGAAATCAATTTCCCACTGCAGCACCTCACCGTACAGCGTCGACAGCGCCTGTTTTTCCGCTTCGCTCAGCGCGTGGGCGCAGCGGTCCAGCTCTTCTTTCAGCCAGCAGGCCTGCTGGTAGAACTCTTCTTCCGCATGCATCTCCACCCAGCGCCGGACGTCGGCATCCTGCTGGCTCTGCTCGCTCACCCGACGGCACCAGTGGTAGTACATCCACTCGGCGCCGAACATCAGGGTGATAATCTGCGCATAGCTGCCCTGCTGTGCGGTATGCAGCATGCCGTCGCGGAAGCGCCGCACCCCGGGCAGGTCGTCCGGATAGTCGGCAGGATCGACCTGACGCTCCGCCAGCACCCGTTCAAACCAGGCGATCTGCGTATCCACCAGCGCGTTCAGCACGCCAATCAGCCAGCGCTGCTGGCGGATATCCGGGGCCTTGCTGACGCCAAGCGCGAATATCGCAATCGCCGTGGCCACGAAGTTGCCTTCAAACACCAGATAGCGGTTAAACACCGACGCCGGCAGGCGATCGTGTTCGATATCCAGCACAAAGCGGTGCTGCTGCATCGCCCGCCAGGCATCCTGATGTTCGCGCAGCAGCCTTTCGCTGAACGCTTCCATCACGCTTCCTCCAGCGCGGCCTGAGCAACGGACATAAAGTGCTTAACGCGGGCCAGGTCCACATCGTTCCACCACACGCCGTCCACCTTCATGGTGCTGGCAACAATCACCCCCTGGGTGCGGCCGAGGATCTGACAAATGTTGGCGGGCGTCACGCCGGAACCCACCAGCAGCGGCAGCCCGGTAGCGGCGCGGATCTCGTCGATTTCCTCCATCGTGGCGCTGTCGCCGGTGCGCTGGCCGGTGGCGATCACCGCGTCGGCCTCGAAGAAGTCCACGTCACGGGTCAGTTCCTGGATCGAGCGGTCGGCGACGATGGCGTGGCTGCCGTGCTTCACGTGGCTGTCGGCAAAGACGCGGATCTGTTCGGCGCGCAGCTGGCTGCGATAGCGCAGTGCCTTCGCCGCGGCACCTTCGATAAAGCCTTCGTTAGCGATATACGCATTCGCCCACTGGTTGACGCGAATAAAATCGGCACCGCCCGCCAGCGCGGTAGCCATCGCCGGGATCGCGGCGTTGGCCAGCACGCTAATTCCCAGCGGCACGCCAAAACGCTCGCGCACCTTTTCGGTAATCACCGCCATCAGCGCCGACGTTTCGTGGCCAATATCTTCAGGTTTAGAAAACGGAATATCGCCATGGTTTTCTACAATCAAACCGTGAACGCCGCCTGCAACATAATTTTCGGCATCACGAAGAGCACGTTCAATAATATCCCTGACTGATTTACCACGATATTTCGGCGTGCCGGGGAACGGGTCACAGTGAATAACACCCATCACCGCTTTACTACGTGAAAAAATAGCTTGTATTGCATTCGTTTTTTCTGCTGAGATAGCACCCATCTTATCCATCCTGTTTAAGGAAACACTATGCGTGTTTATGTCACCGGTAATATTACCGTCGATGAAACATGGTCCATTGCGGATATTCCGCAAAAGGGATCCTCGATTCATGGCGTTAAAGTCTCGCAAGATATTGGCGGTAAAGGTGCAAACCAGGCGATTATTTTATCCCGCTGCGGAATAGAAACACATTTAATTGCCGCCACGGGAAATGACAGCAACGGCATATGGCTCCGCCAGCAAATGATTAATGAAGAATTAACGTTATTACCCACTACGTATTTTAACCAACATAGCGATACCTCAATTATTTTAAACAGCGCCGATGGCGATAATGCCATTATTACGACGACCGCAAGCGCGGATGCCTTTGGCCTGGAAGATATTATTCCCCATCTGGCCGATGCCGCTCCGGGCGATATTTTGTTGCAACAGGGGAATTTCTCCCTGGAAAAAACGCGCGCTCTGTTCCAGCTGGCCAAAGCGCGCGGCCTGACCACGGTATTTAATCCTTCCCCGGTTAACCCCGACTTTGCTCATCTCTGGCCGCTGATTGATATCGCGGTGGTCAATGAATCAGAGGCCGGGGAACTCCAGCCCCATGGCGTTAAGACCTTAGTCATTACCGAGGGTGCGGCCGGTGCCTGGCTGGTCAGCGAAGGCCAGCGCCGGTTCTGCCCGGCGGTTGCGGCAACGGCCGTGGATACCACCGGTGCGGGCGATACCTTCCTCGCCGTCATGCTGGCCTCTGCGCTGCTGCGCGGTGTTCTGCCGGATCCGTTAGCACTGGCTCACGCCAGCCGGGCCGCCGCCATCACCGTCAGCCGCCGGGGAACCTTTAGTGCGTTTCCCAGCCAGCAGGAACTCGCCGCCCTGTTAAGCACGGGCGGCGAGTAAGCCTTATTTAAACAGCGAACGGTAACCGTCTACGTTCGCTTTTGTCACCACCGTGGCCGGAACCAGAATGGTTTTCGACACGGTCTTACCTGAGGTGATGGCGTTCAGGGCGTTGAGCGCTTCCACGCCCATCTGCTTCGGATCCTGCTGCAGCACGGCGGTGACATAGCCGCCGTCAATGCCGCTGATTGCCTTCGCCGTCAGATCCCAGCCGAAGACTTTAATGTCCTTCTGCCGCCCCTGGTTTTCGACGGCCGCAATGGCCCCCAGCAGGGCCGGTTCGCCGGTGGCATAGATCGCCGTCAGGTCCGGGTTACCGGTGATCAGGTTTTCCGCCGCGGTCATCGCTTTATCCTGCACGTTCTGGCCGTCAACAATGTTGGCTACGGTGATTTTCGGGTTGCTTTTCAGCGTCTCCTCGAAGCCCTTCTGGCGCTGGTTCTGGATAGCCGAGTTCAGCGCGCCCACAATACCCACGCGCGCCTTGCCCCCCATCTCTTTCTGCACGTAATCCACAAAGAATTTACCAATGATCTTACCGCCTTCGATATTATCCACGCCGACCTGTGCCGCCTGTGGCCCCGCCGGTAATACCGCATCAATGGCAATCACCGGTATTTTCGCGGCTGCCGCTTCTTTTACCGCCGGCATAATACCGTTGACGTCGATGGCCGCGACCATAATCCCTTTAACACCTTGCTGAATATAGTTTTCAATCGCGTCATTCTGGGCAACCGGGTTATCGTTGGAGTTGAAAATCACTACATCCTTGCCGCTGGCTTTTGCCGCTTCCTGCGCGCCTTTATTCATCTGGTTAAAGAACAATGCCTGCTGATTTATTTGAATCAGCGCATAGTCGGGCGTGGCGGCACCGGCAACAGAAATAACACTGCCCGATGCGATCAGGGCGGTTGCCAGAGCAATAAAACGCAGTTTTCCGGTGTTTAATAACATCATCAGTATCCTCGTCGGGAATAGGTGATAGCCAGCAGGTGTCCGCGCCGCAGGGCAAACGCAGAAGGATTATTTTTTTGGCGGGCAAATATCTGATGTAAGACTGAAACAGCGAAACGCCGTTCAGCTAAGACCTGCTTTCTCCCATTCCGGCAACCGGTCCGTTTCGGTGCACGACTGGAATGTTTCAAGCGGGTTTGGGAATGAACCCGGGTAATGCGGTAAACTGCTTATACAATTCTCCGCTGCTCAATTTTTGTCAAGCATTTATTTAACAATTTATTCACCAGAAAAATTGCTGTATTGCGCGCGCGTAACTGTGTTACAGATAGCCCTCTCTGGCAGAAACGGCGCAGAAAATGAGTGTAAAACGCGTATTGTTATCCGATGTGGCAAAGCAGGCGGGGCTGTCTAAAGCCACCGTATCGCGCTATATGAATCGCAATATCGTACTGCCGCAGGACACCATCGATCGCATTGAAAGCGCCATCCGCGAGCTGGACTATCGCGGCAACAGCCTGGCGCGCCGCCTGAGCAAAGGCGGCAGCGAAACCCTCGGCCTGGTGCTGCCCGATATCACTAACCCCTTCTTTGCCGAACTGGCCGACGCCGCCGAAGAGGCCGCCTCCGCCAGCGGCTACAGCCTGGTGCTGTGCATCACCCGCAATAACCCGGACAAAGAGTGTCAGTTTATCCGCTGGCTGGATACCTGCCAGGTGGACGGCCTGCTGTTCACCACTAACCGCCCGGATAACGGCCTGCTGCGCAAAGAGATTCAGCGCCATCAGCGCATCGTGCTGCTGGATGAGGATATTCCGGGCAGCAAAGTGCCGAAGGTGTTTGCCGATAACGTCCAGGGCGGGCGCATCGCCACCGAAAAACTGATTGCCGCCGGGCACCGCCATATCGCTTTCGTTGGCGGTCCCGATGCGCTGATGAGCGTGCGCGAGCGCTATCAGGGCTTCTGCACCGCGATGAAGCAGGCCGGACTGAGCTGGCCGCCGGAATGGGTGATGTACGGAGACTATCAGCGCGAGTTCGGCCAGCGGGCGCTGCGGCACCTGTTCAGCCAGCCCGTGCGCCCTACCGCCGTGTTTGCCGCCAGTGACTATCTGGTGCTGGGCCTGCTGGACGGGCTGCGCGCCAGCGGACTCCAGGCTCCCGCCGCACTTTCGCTGGTCGGGTTTGACGACGCCAACTATGCCGACTTCACCCAGCCGCGTATTTCCACCATCCGCCAGCCCGCGCGGGAGCTGGGACGCACCGCGGTGAGCATCATGCTGCGCCTGCTGAACAACGAAAAAGATATCCCCTCAGAAACCCGTCTGCCGGTTGAATGGATCGGTCGCGATTCCATCAGGATTTGTTAAGCGCGTCCCAAAATGGCGCAAAAGCGCCCAGTTTTGGCGCAAAAAGCGTTCAATTTAAAATCTCTTCGTTATAATTAGTAAACCGGTTTACCTTCGAATCTTAAAAAAATTCGTTGCGTTACAGCGAGTTAAACCCACGGGCTGCTGTGTTATTTTTGCCCTGGCACGGATGCTGCAAAGACTAACTGGCGAACAAATATCTTAAATAGCGTTTGACCTGATTGCGTAGGTGAAAGCTCCACTCCACAGGTAAACCGGTTTACAAGATGTAGACCGTGTTGGATGGATGACTTTTCCGCAGGAGGGCAAACATTTTCCCGGCACCAGCGATGGGAGTTATCAGATGCAGCAGCCCCAGACTACCCCGCCACGGGTAGAGATGATCAATATCACCAAGACCTACGGGTCAATACGCTCACTACGCGGCGTGAACCTGGAGCTGGCTCCGGGTGAAGTGCTTGGCCTGGTGGGTGACAACGGCGCAGGGAAATCCACCCTGACCAAAGTGCTTTCCGGCGCGGTGGTCCCCACCAGCGGCACCATCCGCATTGACGGTGAAGCGCACCAGTTCACTAACCCGGCGGATTCACGCCGCTGCCATATCGAAATGGTCTACCAGGATCTGTCGCTGTGCGACACGGTCGACGTTGCCGGAAATCTGTTTATGGGCCGCGAGCCGATGAAATCGATCCTCGGTATCCCGTTCCTGGACGAAGCCAAAATGCACGCCGATGCGCGCGAGATGCTGAAGGGGCTGGGGATTTCCATTCCCGATACCCGCCTGCTGGTGCGCAATCTTTCCGGCGGTCAGCGCCAGGCCATCGCCATCGCCCGCGCGGCGGCGTTCGACCCAAAAGTGCTGATTATGGACGAACCCACCGCCGCGCTGGCCGTGGCGGAAGTGGAAGCGGTGCTGGAGCTTATCCGCCGCGTTTCCGCCCGTGGGGTAAGCGTGATCCTGATTACCCACCGCCTGCAGGACCTGTTCCTGGTCTGTGACCGGATCATGGTGATGTATGAAGGCACCAACGTCGCTGAACGCCGGGTCGCTGACACCGATCTGAGCGATATCGTTAACCTGATTGTGGGCGAAAAATTCACCGCTCGCTCTGCCGCCGCACACTGAGGTAACAGGATGAGTATCATGAACTTAAGCAGCTCCCGCATGATCCAGCACTCGCTGCCGCGCCGCCTGCTGCATAACCACTCGGGCGTGGTCAGCATCGCACTGTTTTTCGTTTTCTGCTGCGTGGTGTTTTCGCTGATCACCAGTAACTTTCTCACCGGCACCAACTGGCTGAACATCGTTCGCCAGAGCGCGCCGCTGCTGATCGTCGCCACCGCCATGACGCTGGTGATCACCACCGGCGGGATTGACCTTTCGGTCGGTTCCACCCTCGCGCTGGTCGGTGCGCTATCGGCAATCGCCCTGAACAACTGGGGGCTGCCGTGGCCGGTCGTACTGCTCGGCGGCCTGCTGCTCGGCGGGCTGGTCGGCGCGATCAACGGCTTTTTCATCGCCTACGAAGGGATACCGGCGTTTATCGTCACTCTCGCCACCCTGGCGGTGGTACGCGGGATTGCGCTGCTGGTCACCCAGGGCTATTCGATTCCCGTCCCTGAAGACAGCCTGTTTACCCTGATGGGCCGCGCCTGGGTGCTGGGGATCCCGATGCCCGCACTGATCGCCATTATCGTGCTGATTGTCGGGCATTTTGTTCTCAATCATATGCGCTTTGGCCGCTACGTCACCGCCATCGGTGCCAACGCCGAGGGCGCGCGCCGCAGCGGAATTAACACCAAAGCCGCCACGATGAAGGTCTATATCATCAGCGGCATGGCCGCCGCGCTGGCCGGGATGATTATCACCGCCCGCCTCGGCAGCGGTTCATCTAACCAGGGGGAAGGCTTTGAGCTGCAGGTGATTGCTGCCGTGGTCCTCGGTAGCACCAGCCTGTTCGGCGGCTTCGGCACCATTATCGGTACGCTGCTGGGCGCGCTGTCGATTGCGGTTATCCAGAACGGGCTGATCCTGTCGCATATCTCGCCGTTCTACACCCAGATTGCCACCGGCACCATTATCCTGCTGGCCATCTGGCTGAACACCCGTATTCTCAACCCCACGCGATCTGCGGCGAAAGGATAGCTGATGAAAGGATCAATTTTTCGCCATCCGCATCCGCTGCCGGTTGGCGTCAGCAGCGGCTATGTGATGACGGTGCTCGGCCCGCTGCCGATTGCTGAGATGGGCGTAACGCTGATGCATGAGCACATCCTGCTGGATGCCTCCGGCAAGTGGGTACCGCCGTGCTGCTGTAGCGATCGCCACATGGCCGAGATGCCGGTGAAGATGGAAAACCTCGGCGAGCTGTCGCTGAATCCGCTGATGAGCCGCGATAACTGCCAGCTGTTTGACGCCGATCTGGCGATTGAAGAGCTGACCAAATACCGCGCCCTCGGCGGGGAAACGGTGGTCGACCCGACCAACATCGGCATTGGCCGCGACCCGAAGGCGCTGCAGCGCATCTCGCGCCTTACCGGGCTGAATATCGTGATGGGCACCGGGCTGTATCTGGAGCCGTCGCACCCCGAGTGGGTGAAAACCACCAGCGTGGAGCAGCTGACCGAAAAGCTGATCTACGACCTGGGCGGTGCGGAAGAGAAGCCGGAGGTGATTGCCGGGCTGATCGGCGAAATCGGCATCTCCAGCCGCTTTACGCCGGATGAAGAGAAGTCCCTGCGGGCGGCGGGCCGGGCCAGCGCGGCCACCGGCGTGCCGATTGAGGTACATCTGCCGGGCTGGGAGCGTCTGGGGCATAAGGTGCTGGATATCCTCGAGCAGGAGGGGGCCGATCTGCGCCATACGGTGCTGTGCCATATGAACCCGAGCTTTGCCGACAAGCGCTATCAGCGCGAGCTGGCGCAGCGCGGCGCGTTCCTGGAGTACGACATGATCGGCATGAGCTACTACTACGCCGACGAGTCGGCGCAGTCGCCTTCCGACGAGGAGAACGCCCGCGCCATTCGCGAGCTGATTGACGACGGGTTTATCCAGCAGATTTTGCTGTCGCAGGACGTGTTCCTGAAAACCATGCTGACCCGCTACGGCGGCCACGGCTATGGCTACATTCTTAAGCATTTTGTCCCGCGCCTGAAGCGCCACGGCGTCAGCGGTGAACAACTTGAAACCTTAATGATCGGTAATCCCCAGCGGGTATTTGGCGGATAAAAAGGAAAACAGATGAAGAAGAAAATTTTACTGGTGGGTGAATCCTGGACCAGCACCTCGGTACACGTGAAAGGCTTCGACCAGTTTGCGACTGCCACCTGGCACAACGGCGCAACCGACTTCCTGGCCGCGCTGGCGGACAGCAATTATGCCATCACCTATATGCCCGCCCACGCGGCGGCCACCGACTTCCCGCTGACGCCGGAAGGGCTGGCGGAATGGGATGCGATTATCCTGTCGGATATCGGTGCCAACACGCTGCTGCTGCACCCGGACACCTGGCTGAAAAGCCGCCGCACCGCCAACCGCCTGACGCTGCTGCACGACTATGTGGCTAACGGCGGCTCGCTGATGATGATCGGCGGCTATTTCAGCTTCCAGGGGATCAACGGCGGCGCGCGCTACCGTAATACGGCGGTGGAGAAAGTGCTGCCGGTACGCTGCCTGGCCTGGGACGACCGCATCGAAACGCCGGAAGGCTGCTATGCCGAGGTCACCGAATCGCACGCGGTATTTAACGACATTCCGGGCGAATGGCCGTGGCTGCTGGGCTATAACGAGGTGGAAATGCACCCCGAGGGTAAACTGCTGGCGACCGTGGCCGGCACCGGGCATCCGCTGCTGGCGGTGCGCGAGTACCAGCAGGGCCGCTCGCTGGTGTGGACCAGCGACATGTCCGCCCACTGGCTGCCGGAAGAGTTTGCCAAATGGCCGGGCTATCGCCAGCTGTGGGTGAACTGCCTCGACTGGCTGACGGAACGCGGCTGATGGCAGTGGAGAGCACGGTTGAACTGGCCCGGCAGCTGCTGGGCTTTAACACCATCAACCCGCCGGGCAATGAAGCCGACTGCATGCGGTTTTTCGCCGGGTGGCTCAGCGAACGCGGTTTTGAGGTTTCGCTGACGACATTCGGCGAGGGGCGCAGCAATCTGGTCGCCCGCCTGCCCGGTAACGCGCCGGGCAGGCCGCTGGCGTTTACCGGCCATCTGGATACCGTGCCGCTCGGCAACGCGGCGTGGCAGAACGATCCTTTTGGCTCGCAGATCGACGGCGATCGTCTGTACGGGCGCGGATCCAGCGATATGAAAGCCGCCGTGGCGGCGTTTGCCGTTGCCTGCGTTCAGCACCGCCAGAAAATCCTTAACGGGCGCGGCGCGGTGCTGCTGATCACCGGCGGGGAGGAAACCGGCTGTGACGGTGCGCGGGCGCTGATCGAGGTCGGTGAACTGCCGGAGATCGGTGCGCTGATCGTCGGTGAGCCGACGGCCAACTATCCGGTTATCGGGCACAAAGGCGCGCTGTGGCTGCGCTGCGAAACGCGGGGAAAAACCGCCCACGGCGCGATGCCGGAGCTGGGGATTAACGCAATTTACCTGGCGGCGGATGCGCTGGGCAAGATCCGCCACTTCTCGCCGGGTGCGCCGCATCCGCTGATGAAGCAGCCGACGCTGAACGTCGGGCGCATTGAGGGCGGGCTGAACATTAACTCGGTGCCGGACCGCACGCGGTTTGATGTCGATATCCGCAGCGCGCCAAACCTTCAGCACGCCACTATTCGCGAACGGCTGGGCGCGCTGCTGGGCGAAAGCGTCACCCTCACCACGCTGGTCGATCTGCCTGCGGTGCTGAGCGAAGAGCGCCACGCCTGGATCCGCCAGGTGTATCATCGCTGCCAGCCGCTGCACGGTGCGCCGCTGGCGGCGCGCGTAGTGCCCTACTTTACCGATGCCTCGCTGCTGCTGCCCGCGCTGGGCAATCCGCCCTGCATTATTCTCGGCCCCGGCGAGCCGTCGATGGCGCACCAGACCGACGAATACTGCCTGCTCAGCCGACTGGCTGAGGCGGAGCAGCTGTACGCGGAAATCATTCAGGACTGGATGGATTAGTGCCGCTGCCGGTTACGCTGCGAAGTCCTGCTCCTCGGTCGCCTGCAGCGCCCGATGCAGCGCCTCAGCGGTGACGGCAAACGGCAGTCCGCTCAGGCTCTTTTGTGGGAACTGGATATCGGCGGCGATCTGCGCGATGCGGGCCGATCTCTCCCCCGCCAGTGCGGGCAGCCTGAGCGGGCTGCGGTAGATTTTCAGCAGGGAGAGCAGCTGCGCATCCGGCTGGCCGTATTCCACCAGCGACTGAAGCAGCAGACTGAACCCGACTTTTTCACCGTGCAGCCAGTCGTGCAGCTCCGGCTGATGGGTCAGCGTATCGTGGATGACGTGCGCCAGCCCCGGCGTATCCAGTTCGCCGCGCACGCTGTTGGCTAATCCTGCCAGCACGATACTGGCCTCAATCACCTTCTCCAGCGCCGGCGTCACCTGCTGCTGCTTATTCGCCGCTACCGCTTCTTCGCCCCAGTGCAGAAACGCATCGTACGCCTGCCTGGCCGCCAAGACTTTCACCTCCAGCGCCAGGTGGTGCGGGTTGTGCCGCTGCCAGGGATCGAACTCCACCCATTTCGCCAGCGCATCGACAATGCCGGAGCGCAGAAAGCGCACGTCGGCGCGGGCGATAATTTCACTGTCCACCAGGATCAGCGCGGGCATCGCGTTCAGCGCCCGGCTGTCGAGATGGCCGCCTTCGTCGTTGTAGATAATCGCCAGCGGCGACCAGGCGGCGCAGGTGGCCGCCAGCGTTGGCAGCGCAATCAGCTGACGATCGCCCAGCGCATCGTTAACGGCCTTCGCGGTATCCAGCACGCGCCCGCCGCCGATGGCCAGAATGCCTTCCGCCCCCTGCTCCAGCAGGTTGTGGCGAAACTGCGCAATGGCCGCATCGGTACATTCGCCGGTTAAAAACTCTACCTGCCAGCGCAGGCCTTCCCGGTTCAGGCTTTCTTCCAGCGCCGGGTTCACCGCCCGCCAGGCCTGCGGCGAAGTAAGAATGCGCAGATGGCCGACCAGCGGACGAATGCGCTCGCCGACCTGATGAACCAGGCCCGGCTGCTGAAGGTAGTTGCCCGGCGACTTGATGGTGAACTGCGCGGGCGTTGATAGCGGTTGATCTGTGCTCATGGCATCCTCCGATGACAATAAAATCTGTGACTGGAAACATACACCAGCGGCAATTGCGCGATGCGACCCGCAGCACGAGAACACTGACCGGCGATGCACGTGCCATGCAGTGGACAATATCAGCGCGGTGGGCCTGTCGGGCAACGCTACTGGCTACGTGGCTAAGTTGTCTCGCCGGCCCAGGCCACAAACGTCGGCGGCAGCCAGGCAGTCACCGCCGGCAGCGGTTCATTAAAGCGGGCGATCTCTACAAAGCAGGTCTGCGCGGTGCTGCCCTGGCCGAGCCGGGAGCTGCCGATATCGGTGGTTAACACGTTCGGGTTGCCGTGTTTATCCAGCGAGCGGTTCTCCTGCGCGTTCAGCGGGTCGTACCAGGCACCGGTGGAGATCTGCACCACGCCGGGCCGGATATCCTCGGTGAGATGCACCCCCGCCAGCAGCGCGCCGCGATCGTTAAACACCTTCACAATGTCGCGCTCGGCGATGCCGCGTGCGGCGGCGTCCTGCGGGTGCATCCACAGCGGCTCGCGGCCGTTAATTTTGGTCTGCTGGCTGACGGTGCCGTGGTCGTACTGGCTGTGCAGCCGCGTGCGCGGCTGGCTGGAAAGCAGATGCAGCGGCCAGCGCTGGCGCAGCGCCTGCTGTGCCCCCTGCTCTTCCTTATCCCACCAGGCGTGGCCCGGCGCTTCGCGGTAGCCGAAGGCGGCCACCGCGGCGGAGAACAGCTCGATTTTCCCCGACGGGGTGGACAGCGGTGCGGCCTCGGGATCGTCACGAAAGGCTTTCAGCAGCACCTGCGGCTCACCGGGACGGTCGTACTCCAGCTTGCCCCGCGCCCAGAAGGTGTCGAAGTCGGGCAGCTGAATGCCCTCCTCTGCCGCTCGCGGACGGGAATCCTGGTAAATCTTCTCCAGCCAGCCGCGCGCGCTGTGTCCTTCGGTAAACTGCGCGGCAAAATTCAGCCTGTCGGCCAGCGCGCTGAAGATGGCGTAATCATCGCGTGCTTCCGCCAGCGGCGGCAGATGCTGGCGCATGGCGATCATAAAGCCGTCGTTGCTGGCGCTGCCGATATCCTCCCGCTCCAGCGAAGTGGTGGCGGGCAGCACGATATCGGCGAACTTAGCCTGGGCGGTCCAGTACTGCTCGTGAACGATCACCGTGTCCGGCCGCCGCCAGCCGTCGATCAGTCGGTTCAGATCCTGATGATGATGGAAGCTGTTGCCGCCCGCCCAGTAGATCAGGCGGATATCGGGGTAGGTTAAGGTCTGGCCGTCGAACTCATACCGTTCACCGGGGTGCAGCAGCATATCGGTGATACGTGCCACCGGAATGCGCGCGCTGACCGCATTGCGGCCCGCAGGCATGCGCGGGCCGGAAAAGCGCCGCCGTTCGGCTCCGGCCAGGTTGGTGGAGGCGTAGCCAAAGCCGATACCGCCGCCGGGAGTGCCGATCTGCCCGAGCAGCGCGGTGACCGCCACCAGCGCCCAGTAGGCCTGTTCGCCCTGCCGCGCACGCTGCACCGACCATGCCATATTGATCATCGTTTTCTTCTGCGCCATCTGCCGCGCCAGCTGGCGGATCGTTTCCGCCTCCAGTCCGGTGATGGCCGCCGCCCACTCGGGGGTTTTGGCTTCGCCGTCGTCCTCACCCTGCACGTAGGCCGCAAAGCGCTCAAAGCCCACCGTACAGCGGGCGATAAAGTCCCGATCCACCCGGCGTTCGGCAATCAGCACCTGGCAAACCGCCAGCAGCAGCGCGGTATCGCTGCCGGGCCGAATAGCCAGCCAGTCGGCATCGCGAACGGCGGCCAGATCGTTGCGCACCGGGCTAACGTTAATAAAGCGGCAGCCGTTGGCGCGCAGGGTTTGCAGCCAGTGGTCAAGGGCGTGATCGTTAGCCCCGCCGCCGTTCACCTGAGCATTGCGCAGCGGCAGACCGCCAATGGCGACAAACAGCTCGCAGTGTTCGGCCAGTACCGGCCAGTGGGTGTGCTGGCGCTGAAGATCGTCGAGATCGCCAAGAATATGCGGTAAAACGCGCTCTCCGGCGGCGATACTGTAGGTATTGGTGCTGGCGGTGTAGCCGCCAAACTGATTGAGGAAGCGGTGCAGCTGACTTTGCGCATGGTGGAAACGGCCGGCGCTCGACCAGCCGTAGGATCCGCCGTAAATCGCCTGATTGCCGTGGGTATCTTTCACCCGCCGCAGCTCCCCGGCCACCAGCGACAGCGCCTGCTCCCAGCTCACTTCCACAAAGGGCTCTTTACCGCGCCCCTCGCGATTCGCCGGTTTGCCCTGCAGGTAGCTGAGCCGCACCGCCGGCCGCCGCACGCGGCTGTTGCCCTGCACCGCACCCGGCAGCGAGAAGCCAATCTTTGACGGGTTACGATCCCACTCGACGGGGTCGACGGCGGTCAGCACGCCGTTATCGGTGGTTACCCGGTAGGTACCCCAGTGGGTCACGGTCAGTCGTTTATCGGCTTCGGCCTGCTGGCTCATAAAGCGCTCCGGATCAGTGCATGGTCATACCGCCGGTGACGTTAATCGCCTGGCCGGTCATATAAGAGGAGAGCGGGCTGGCGAGAAACAGCACCACGTTGGCCACGTCCTCCGGCTGCGCGGTGCGCCCCAGCGGTACCTGCGAGCAGTCTTCGGCATAGATCTCCTCCGCCGTCAGGCCGCGAAGTGCGCCGCCCAGCTCCCGCTCGCGCCACTTCATCGCCGTTTCGACAATGCCGGGGCACACGGCGTTGACGAGGATATTGTCGCGGGCCAGTTCAATCGCCGCCACCTTGGTTAAACCCAGCACCGCATGTTTAGAGGCGACGTACTGCCCCATCAGGCGATAGCCGTTTTTCCCCGCCTGCGAAGCGATATTGATGATGCGGCCGTAGCGCTGGGCCTTCATCAGTGGGACGGCGGCCTGCGAGGCGTAGCCGACGCCCTTAACGTTAACGTCGAGGATGCGCTGCCAGGCCGCCTCATCCAGCTCGTCAATGCGGCTCATCACCGACACGCCGCAGCTGTTGACCAGGATATCCACCCCGCCAAACTGCTGCTGCGCCGCCGCAATCAGTTCGCCCGCCTGCTTGGGGCGGGCAATATCACAGGGCAGCCACAGCCAGCGGTCGCCGGTTTCCCGCGCGGCAATGGCGATATCGCCCACCACCACGCTGGCACCGGCCTGATGTAGCCGTTCGGCGATCGCCCGCCCGATGCCCTGCAGGCCGCCGGTGACGACCGCCGTCTGCCCGCGGAGATCGATGGCAACCATCACACCACCTGACGGGAAAACGCGTCGGTACTGATCCCGGCCGCCAGCACCTGTCGCGCGTACTCTTTCGCTGAAAACAGCGAGTGATCGCGATAGTTGCCGCACTCCAGCGGCGTAACCGCCGGCACGTCGGTGGCATCCACCACGCGTTGCAGCACGCGGGTCAGCGCGGTGGCGATGGTTTTCGGGTCGCGGTTATCCCACAGGATTAAATAGAAGCCGGTGCGGCAGCCCATCGGGGAAATATCGATCACCCCGTCCAGCTCTTCACGCAGGCCGAAGGCCAGCAGGTGCTCCAGCGTGTGCAGCGCGGCGGTCGGGATGGCATCCACGTTCGGCTGCAAAAGGCGCAGATCGTATTTTTCCACCACGCTGCCCAGCGCGTGTTTTTCGTTGCCGGCCACCCGGACATAGGGGGCGATGACTTTGTTATGGTCGAGGGTAAAGCTCTCTACTACTGGCATACTGTTCTCCTTACGATTATTCGCGACGTATCCGGCGCGCCAGACGCGTGCCGAAGGTCTGTAAAAGCTGCACGATAACGATCAGCACCAGCGCGGTGCTCAGCGTGGCAAAGGCATCAAAACGCTGGTAGCCGTAGGTAATGGCCAGGTCGCCGATACCGCCGCCGCCAACGGTGCCCGCCATCGCGGTGGCACCCAGCAGGCCGATGGTGGCGGTGGTCAGCGCGAGGATCAGCGATGATGCGGCCTCCGGCAGCATAAAGTGCCAGATGGTCTGAAAGGTGCTGGCCCCCATGGCGTCGGCGGATTCGAGGATGCCCTCATCCACCTCCAGCAGCGAGCTTTCCACCAGCCGGGCAATATAGGGAGCGATAAACACCACCAGCGGTACAATCGCGCCGGGGGTGCCGATAGTGGTGCCGACCAGCCAGCGGGTAACCGGCAGGATGCTGATCAGCAGAATGATAAACGGCAGCGATCGCAGGATATTCACCACCGGGTTCAGCACCTGATGCAGCGCGCGATTCGGCAGAATGCCGCCGGGGCGGCACAGCACCAGCACAATGCCCAGCGGAATGCCGAGCAGCGCGCCAAAGCCCAGCGAGATGCTGACCATGATCAGCGTGTCGTACAGCGCCAGTAAAAACTGATCGCCGGTGATGGCGGTATCAATGAATTCAAACATCGCTGATTTTCACTCCTGCCTCGTGGAGGTAGCGGGCCGCCGCCGCGATATCCGCCGCTTCGCCGCTAATCTGCACGATCATAAAACCGAGGATGGTGCTCTGAACTTCGGACATACTGGCAAACAGGATATTGACCTCCACCGGATACTCGCGGATCAGCCGGTTGACGATCGGCTGCTGCGCGGTCTGCCCCACGAATTCCAGCCGTAGCGCCCGGCTCTGGCTTTGCTGCCTGATGCGCGCCACGGTCTGTTCCGGCAGGCGATCGTGGATCACCGACTGCACAAAGCTGGCGGTGACCGAATCTTTCGGCTGGCCAAACAGCTCAAGCACGTTTCCCTGCTCCACCACCTGCCCGTTGGCCATCACCGCGACCTTGTGGCAGATTTTCTGCACCACCGACATTTCGTGGGTAATCAGCACGATGGTGATGCCGTAGCGGCGGTTAATTTCCTGCAGCAGCAGCAGGATCTGCACGGTGGTGTGCGGGTCCAGCGCCGAGGTGGCCTCATCACACAGCAGAATCGACGGGTTGGTGGCCAGCGCGCGGGCAATCCCCACGCGCTGCTTTTGCCCGCCGGAAAGCTCATCGGGATAGCTTTGTGCCTTATCGCTGAGGTTCACGAAGGCCAGCAGCTCGTTGACCCGCTCGCGGATAAAGGCTTTATCGCGCCCCTGTAGGATCAGCGGGATCGCCACGTTGTGAAATACCGTGCGCGAGTTCAGCAGGTTAAAGTGCTGAAAGATCATGCCGATATCTTTTTTCACCTGGTTCAGCTGTTTCTTACCGATGCCCTGCAGCGAAAGATCGTTAATCAGCACATCGCCCTGGGTGGGCGTTTCCAGATGGTTAATCAGGCGCAGCAGCGTGCTTTTTCCCGCGCCGCTGGCACCGATAACGCCAAAGATATCGCCCTGATCGATGGTCAGGTTGACGTTATCCAGCGCAAGGAAGCTTTCTCCCTTGCGGGTAAACGTTTTGCTGACCGCGTTAAAACGGATCGCCGGCTGACTCATTTGAAATAGCTGGGCTGCAGGTAGCCCTCATACTGCGGATGAGTGGTGATATAGGTTTTAAACTCGGCAGAGTGGTAGCCCGCCACGATGTCTTTGGCAAACTGCGCGTCTTTATTTTTCCCGGCCACCGTGACCACGTTGATAAACTGGCTGGTTGGCGTTTCCAGCTTCAGCGCCGAGCTTAATTTCATCCCGCTGGAGACGGCGAAGTTGCCCTGGATCAGCCCGAAATCAACGTCCGGCAGCGCGCGAACCTGCTGGGCGTTATCCATCTCTTTCAGCACGATTTTGTACGGGTTTTCGCTAATCGCTTTCTGTGAGAAGGTCGCCGGGTCGATATCGGCCTTCAGCTTGACCCAGCCGAGGCTCTGCAGCACCAGCAGGGCGCGATATTCGTTAGGCGCCTGGTTGGGTACCGAGATTACCGTGCCCGGTTTCGGCGTATCCAGCGTGTTAAGTTTGCCGGCATACAGGCCCATCGGCGGGGTTGGCACCTGTACAATGCCGACGTTATCAATACCCAGCCGCTCGTTGACCGATTTTAAGTACACCGGGTGCTGCATAATATTGGCTTCGATATTACCCCGCGCTACTGCATCATTAACCTGAATACCGTCGCTGAAATCTTTATACTCGACTTTATATCCCTGCTTGATCAAAAATGGTGCAACGCCATTCTGAAACTGTTCTTTATAGGGGCCGGGGTTAAAACCCACGCGAATTAATTTATCATCGGCATGCGCTGTCGAAATAACTACAGCAGAAGACAATAAGGCAATAACTACTCCGCTAATCAATGACCTGCGCATAAAAATTCTCTCTCCGGTGCAGTGTTGAATATAAAAATAAGTCATTCCAATATACTCAGAACTTTGCAGCGAAAGTGAATTCTGCTCAATATCTTTATTGTGCTAACCTTATCCGCTTTTCGTTATTGCGATTTCTGCATATCCTTATCAGTTTTACTTTTTCACTCGCGGGGAAATTTCATTTTATGCATTGATGGGCTATGCCATAGTCCGGTTATTATTCGTTTTTATTGAGAGTATTATGCCGGTATTTTCCGCTTCGCCCCTTTTAGATCGGTTAGAAGAGAATCTGTTTAGCGCGCTGGAGAGAATGGCGGCGCAGATCGACACCTCGCAGCGCCCGCTTGTCGACCTCTCTTCCGGCAGCCCGCGCCAGCCCACTCCGGCGGTGGTGGTCGCCACGCTGCAATCCGCCGCCGCACAGCCGGAAAACCACGATTACCCGTCGTTCTGGGGTAAGCCTACGCTGCGCCAGGCAATCGCCCGCTTTTATCAGCGCCAGTACGGCGTGGCGCTGGATCCGGACAGCGAGATTGCCGTTTTCCACGGCTCGCATATCGGCGTCACCGGGCTGCCGCGCGCGCTGCTGGCGCCCGGTCAGTATCTGGTTTCGACCGATCCCTGCTACCCCATTTACCGTTCGGCGGCCGCGCAGGCGCAGGCGCGGTTCTACGGCATCCCGCTGCACGCTAAAAACCAGTTCCTGCCGGACTTTACCGACGTGCCGGAAGCGGTCGCCCGCGAGGCAGGACTGCTGATGCTCAACTACCCACATAACCCGACCGGTGCGGTGGCTACCCCGCGGCTGTTTGACGATGCGCTGGCGTTCGTCCAGCGGCTGAACGTTCCGCTGCTGCATGACTTCGCCTACTCGGCGATTGGCCGCCATGCGCAGGAAGCGCCACCGAGCCTGCTGACGCAGCCGGAGGGGAAAGCGTGGGGCGTGGAGATCTATACGATGTCGAAAACCTTTCTGATGGCGGGCTGGCGCTTTGGTTTCGCCGTCGGCAACGCCTCGGTGATTAGCGCGTTTAAAAAGCTGCACAGCCACAGCTACAGCACGGTGTTTGGCGCGGTGCAGGATGCGGCGATTACCGCGCTGGATCTGCCGGAGAGCGAGGTTGCCGGGTTTGCGGCGCTTTACCACCGCCGTCGCGAGCGGGCCATCCGCGCGCTGGAAGCGATGCGCTGGCCGGTGGATGCCCGCCAGGGCACCTTCTTCCTCTGGCTGCCGGTGCCGGCGGGCTACAGTTCACAGCAGTTCACCGAGCGCCTGCTGCACGAGGCGCAGGTGCTGGTCGCCCCCGGCCACGGTTTTGGCGCAGGCGGCGAAGGCTTTGTGCGCCTGAGCCTGACGGCCAGCGATGAGGCGCTGGATGAGGCGCTGAAGCGGATTGCGGCACTGAAATTGTTTAGCTGACTCTGCCGGGTTACGGGGGTTAACAGGTCACCCCGGTAGCCCGGCTGCAGCCGTCTTTACCCTGGCTTCAGAACAAAGCTCACCGGCTTACGGGCCAGCGCTTAGTCGTCTGCATCATCGCTCCAGCGCAAAGCTCCTCTGCCAGCGATCACCGGGCCAGCCAACAACAGGAGTGCTCACTCCCCCTGTAGCGTTGCGACTATCCGACGCTCGCCGCCGTGAATGCGGTGCTCGCCCAGATAAATTCCCTGCCAGGTACCTAACAGCAGCCGCCCACGGCTGACCGGCAGCAGCAGCGAGGTGCCCAGCAGCGAGGATTTGATGTGCGCCGGCATATCGTCCGCGCCTTCGTAGTCATGCTGGTACGGCGCGTTTTCCGGCACGTGACGCAGGAAGTGCTGCTCCATATCGCTGCGCACCGTGGGGTCGCAGTTTTCATTGAGGGTTAATGACGCGGAGGTGTGCTGCAGCAGAAGGTGAAGCAGGCCGGTCTGCACATCGCTCAGGCGGCGCAGTTCGCCGAGGATCTCATCGGTGACGAGGTGAAAACCACGCGGCTTCGCGTTCAGGGTGAGCGTTTGCTGATACCACATTGTCAGACTCCTTAACGTAACAGATGCGTTAAGTGTGCAGCATATGAGGCAAAGGTAAACCGGAAAGCGTTGAAACAGGGAAATCAGGATGAAGAAGTTTGGCGCTCTGGCAGATTCAGGGAGTTCGAGGCCCGGGGGCCAGGGGCCGGCAGATTGGCAGGTCAGCAGGTCAGCCGATAAGCCGATAAGCCGATAAGCCGATAAGCCGGTAAGCCGGTAAGCCGGTAAGCAGGTAAGCAGGTAAGCAGGTAAGCAGGTAAGCATAGCTGGCCGGGCGCCCCCGGCCAGCAGAACATCAGATTACCGCAGCGATAGCTTCCGCCACCTGACGCACGTTGTTATGGTTCAGACCGGCGACGCAGATACGGCCGCTGGCGATCAGGTAAACGCCAAACTCGTTGCGCAGGCGGTCAACCTGCGCCGCGCTCAGGCCGGTGTAGCTGAACATTCCGCGCTGCTTCAGCAGGTAGTCGAAGTTTTTACCCGGTGCCGCCTGGCTCAGCACGTCCACCAGCGTCTGGCGCATTTCCTGGATGCGCACGCGCATCGCTTCCACTTGCGCCAGCCAGTTCGCCTTCAGATCGGCATCGTTCAGCACGCAGGAAACCACCTGCGCACCAAAGTTCGGCGGGCTGGAGTAGTTGCGGCGAACGGTCGCTTTCAGCTGGCCCAGCACGCGGGAGGCTTCGTCGGCATCGTCACAGACGATTGACAGGCCGCCAACGCGCTCACCGTACAGCGAGAAGATTTTCGAGAAGGAGTTGCTGACCAGTGCCGGCAGGCCCGCTGCAGCAATGGCGCGAATCGCATAGGCGTCCTCTTCCATGCCGCCGCCAAAGCCCTGATAGGCGATGTCGAGGAACGGGATCAGCTCGCGCGCTTTCAGCACTTCGGTGACTTTATCCCACTGATCGTTGGTCAGATCCGCGCCGGTCGGGTTGTGGCAGCACGGATGCAGCAGCACGATGCTCTGCGCCGGCAGGGCGTGCAGTTTTTCCAGCAGCGCATCAAATTTCACGCCGTTGGTTGCCGGGTCGTACCACGGGTAGGTGTTCACCGTGAAGCCGGCACCGGCAAAGATAGCAATGTGGTTTTCCCAGGTCGGATCGCTGACCCACACCTGTGAATTCGGGAAATAGTATTTAAGGAAATCTGCGCCGACTTTCAACGCGCCGGAGCCGCCCAGCGTCTGAATAGTCGCGATACGGCCCGCTTTCAGTACCGGATGGTCCGCACCAAACAGCAGCGGTGCAACCGCGCTACGGTAAGGCGGCAGGCCTTCCATCGGCAGATACAGTGACGCCATCTGCGGTTTGGCATTCAGCAGCGCTTCCGCTTTCGCCACGGCGTCCATCTGCGGGATTGCACCCTGTGCGTCGTAATACAGGCCGATGCTCAGGTTTACCTTGTGCGCACGATCGTCCTGCTTGAACGTTTCCATCAGAGAAAGAATTGGATCGCCAGCATAGGCATCAACATTTTGAAACACGGTGCAGATCTCCATTTAATAATCAGTCATTCTGACGACGGTTAACCCCGCGTCACGTAGTCATACAGAGGATATTACACGAAGTAACGGCCCGGGCGATGGTTCATGGCAATAATCAGGTTCAGGATCACCGCGCCCAGAATCGACGCCACCAGCATTTCGCGGGTTACGACAAACAGCGAGGCCAGCACCACGCAGGTGTCCACGCCCATTTGCAGTTTACCGGCACGGATACCGTAGCGATCCTGCAGCCACAGCGCGAGGATATTGATACCTCCCAGGCTGGCCTTATGGCGGAATAACACTATAAACCCAATGCCGGTCACCACGTTACCGAACAGTGTCGCATAAAAGGGATCCAGTGCCGCAAAATGAATAAACAGCGGGTGCAGCTGGGAGAACAGCGACACCAGGCCAACCGCGCAGAAGGTTTTAATGGTGAAGGCCCAGCCCATGCGCTTCACCGCCAGCCAGTAAAACGGCAGGTTGATGGCAAAGAAGGCCAGGCCAAAGGTGCTTTTGGTGATGTAGCTAATCAGGAAGGCGATCCCCGCCGTGCCGCCGGTCAGCGCGCCGGCCTGCTTCATCAGCGTCACGCCGAAGGAAACCATCAGCGTACCCAGCACGATTGCCATGATGTCTTCGACCAGGGTATGGGGGATTTTTGCGGGTTGTTCTACGACGTTATCCATCTTGTTTCTCGGGGGCTAAGTTGTGCGATTATCTCCCTGATAGTTAGCAAAAATCACACCAGATCGGGGGGGCGATGGCCCCTGAATCAGCCTGAAGAATTAACCCGTTGAATAAAATGCGCTTTAATTTTACATTTTGTGCGTAAAAATCGATTAATGTCGTCACTTCACGCACATTTCAGCATTTTCGCGCACAACATACGCATTCACAATGATGCAGGTGCACAATAAAGGTGCATCAGTTGCACCATTTTAGCGCATTGGCCTCAGGCCTGCGCCAGCATGCCGTTCTCTTTCAGACGATCCAGCACTACCGACGTTTTCACGTGTGCAACGCTTTTATGCCCGGCAACCAGCTGGCTGATCAGCGCGCTTAATCCCGCCAGATCGGCCACCGCCACCTTCAGCAAATAGTCGGCATCGCCGGTGGTTTTATAAGCGTCAACGATCGCCGACTGCTCCGCCACCATGCGGTGAAAGCTGTCAACGTACTCCAGGGTATGGTTGATCAGGCGCACTTCAATCAGGCCGATGACCCCCATCCCTACCGCGTCCGGCGACAGCCGCGCGTGATAGCCGAGGATCAGGCCCGCCTGCTCAAGATTAATGCGGCGGCGCGAGCACTGCGAGGCGGATAACCCGACCAGGTCACTCAGTTCCTGATTAGTCAGCCGTCCGTTACTTTCCAGTAAAGTCAGTATCTTAAAGTCAAAATCATCAATCTGGGTCATCGTCATTCCATGCCGGTGTCAGGGGAGAGCTTGTTGACAGATAACCGTATTTTTTGTCGTGTTGTCCAACACTATTTTTCGCGGGGGGATGAAACGCAGACCGAACCTGGAAGGAACGGCGGCCCCTCGCGGAGCCGCCTGTTTCAAGCTTGTCATTACTCGTCGTCGTACTGCGGACCGGCGTAGTTGTCAAAGCGCGACCACTGGCCGTTAAAGGTCAGGCGCACCGTACCGATCGGGCCGTTACGCTGTTTACCGAGGATGATTTCGGCCACCCCTTTCAGATCGCTGTTCTCGTGATACACCTCATCACGATAGATAAACATGATCAGGTCAGCATCCTGCTCGATGGAGCCGGATTCACGCAGATCGGAATTGACCGGGCGCTTATCCGCGCGCTGCTCCAGCGATCGGTTAAGCTGCGACAGCGCCACCACCGGCACCTGCAGCTCTTTCGCCAGCGCCTTCAGCGAGCGGGAGATTTCGGCAATTTCCAGCGTTCGGTTTTCCGACAGCGCAGGCACGCGCATCAGCTGCAGGTAGTCGATCATAATCAGGCTCAGCCCGCCGTGCTCGCGGAAGATACGGCGTGCGCGGGATCGCACCTCGGTCGGGGTCAGACCGGAGGAGTCATCGATAAACATGTTCTTCTTTTCCAGCAGGATCCCCATGGTGCTGGAAATACGCGCCCAGTCCTCATCATCGAGCTGGCCGGTACGGATTTTGGTCTGGTCCACGCGCGACAGCGAGGCCAGCATACGCATCATGATCTGCTCACCGGGCATTTCGAGGCTGAAAATCAGCACCGGCTTATCCTGCAGCATCGCGGCGTTTTCACACAGGTTCATCGCAAAGGTGGTTTTACCCATCGACGGACGCGCGGCAACGATAATCAGGTCCGAACGCTGTAACCCGGCGGTCTTTTTATTAAGATCCTGATAGCCGGTATCCACGCCGGTTACGCCGTCGTGCGGCGTCTGGTACAGCGATTCAATACGGCTGATGGTCGCTTCGAGGATCTGATCGACGCTTTTCGGCCCTTCATCCTTGTTGGCGCGGTTTTCGGCGATCTGGAACACGCGGGATTCCGCCAGATCGAGCAGATCTTCACTGCTGCGCCCCTGCGGATCGTAGCCCGCATCGGCGATTTCGTTGGCGACGGAGATCATCTCACGTACCACGGCACGTTCGCGCACGATGTCGGCATAGGCACCGATATTCGCCGCGCTTGGCGTGTTTTTCGACAGCTCGGCGAGATAGGCGAAGCCGCCCACCAGGCTCAGTTCGCTTTTGGTTTCCAGTGACTCGGAAAGCGTAATCAGGTCAATGGGCTTACCCAGTTCCAGCAGGCGCTGCATTTCCGCGAAGATCATGCGGTGCGGACGGCTGAAGAAGTCCTTCGCCACCACGCGTTCAGAGACGTTATCCCAGCGTTCGTTATCCAGCATTAAACCGCCCAACACCGACTGCTCAGCTTCCAGCGAGTGCGGGGGCAGCTTCAGACCTTCCATCTGGCGATCGCGCGGCTCTCGGTTTTCGAAGGATTTGTTGGTGGGTTTATTTCCTGCCATAGTGATGTGCTACCAAAAATCTTGTGGGGGACGCGTAAGTATACTCGTTTGCGCCGCTGCCGTCCTCCTGCATTAAGTCGTAATCCACAGGAGTGAGCATGGCAAAACGTATACAAATCAGCCAGCACGGCGGACCGGAAGTGATGCAGGCGATCGATTTTGATCCTGCCGATCCCAAGAATGGCGAGGTGCAGATTGAGAATAAAGCGATAGGGATTAACTACATTGATACCTATGTGCGCAGCGGTCTGTATCCCGCTTCGCTCCCGACCGGGCTGGGCAGCGAGGCCGCCGGGATCGTCAGGCGCGTAGGGCCGGGTGTGACGGCGCTGAAGACGGGTGACCGCGTGGTTTACGCTCAGGCAACGCTGGGTGCCTACAGCGAGGTGCACAACGTGGCGGTAGACCGAGTGGCGCTGCTGCCCGATGCCATTTCGTTTGAGCAGGCGGCCGCCTCATTCCTGAAGGGCCTGACGGTCTATTATCTGCTGCGCCAGACCTATGTCGTGCAGCCCGATGAACGCTTCCTGTTCCACGCCGCTGCCGGTGGCGTTGGGCTGATTGCCTGCCAGTGGGCGAAGGCGCTGGGTGCGCATCTGATCGGCACCGTAGGCTCGGCGGAAAAAGCGCAGCGGGCGAAGGATGCCGGGGCCTGGGCCACCATAAACTATCGCCAGGAGAATATTGCCCAGCGCGTCAGCGAGCTGACCGAAGGGAAAAAGCTGCGCGTGGTGTATGACTCGGTCGGTAAAGATACCTGGGAAGCCTCGCTCGACTGCCTGCAAAGGCGCGGTCTGATGGTCAGCTTTGGCAACGCCTCCGGCCCGGTGACCGGGGTGGATCTGGGCATTCTGAACCAGAAAGGATCGCTGTACGTCACCCGCCCTTCACTGTATGGCTACATCACCACCCGCGATGCGCTGACCCAGGCCAGCAACGAGCTGTTCTCCCTGCTGGCCAGCGGCGCGATTAAGGTGGACGTGCCGGAATCGCAGAAGTTTGCGCTGGTGGATGCCCGTCGTGCGCACCAGGCGCTGGAAAGCCGCGTGACCCAGGGATCCAGCCTGCTCATCCCATAAAAAAATGGGGCTTCCTTGCGGAAGCCCCTTTTGTTTCTTTCTTTTTTTAGTTCGCGCTGGGTGTAGGGTCAGCGGCGATGAATACGCTTTGTTTCAATCCAGCCATCCTGACAGAATTTATAAGTAAAAAATATGTTTAATTGCGAATTGCGCTGAATAATGTTTCACGTTGTGATCTAAAGCGCATTCGCCCGTCGCCGATGATTACAACCCGTTGATATCATCAGAATAAACGGTTGCCGTTAGCGCCCGGTTGCTTGATATACGTCCGGTACAGCCACACCGCAGCGACCGCCAGCAGCAGCCAGGGCAACAATTTAATCACAATTGCGAACAGCCCACCGACGAACATCACCAGCGTTGCCACCACCAGTGCCGCCAGGATCCCCAGTATTGAAATACCGGTCAGCATCAACATCAGAAAGAAACCGAGAACAAACAGGATCTCAATCATTGCACACCCCCATCAATAATCACTGGATAAGGTATTACAAGAAGCGTGCCATAACGGAGTTAAAGGTAATTCGTTGAATTTTATCAGGAAGGATTGACCAGACTAAAAAGAGCCTGGTCAATTTAATCAATCTGTGGTCAGGCGTTAACCACGATCTTATCGGCCACCAGCGACAACGCCTGCTCGACCACTTCAACGCCCGCACCGGCTTTGTGCGCGTTTTCACTCAGATAGCGGCGCCACTGGCGCGCACCGGGAATGCCCTGGAACAGACCCAGCATATGGCGAGTGACATGGCCCAGATAGGTGCCCGAAGCCAGCTCACGCTCAATGTAAGGATACATTGCACGAACGACCGCCACGGAATCGGCGACTGGCTGGCTGCTGCCAAACAGCTCGCCGTCAACGTGGGCCAGCAGCCCCGGATTTTGATAGGCTTCACGCCCTACCATAACGCCGTCCAGATGCTGCAGATGGATCTTCGCTTCCGCCAGTGATTTCACGCCGCCGTTCAGCGACATCGTCAGATGGGGGAAGTCACGCTTCAGCTGATAAACCCGCTCGTAGTCCAGCGGTGGAATTTCGCGGTTCTCTTTCGGGCTGAGGCCGGAAAGCCAGGCTTTGCGTGCGTGAATAATAAACGTCTCGCAGCCTCCCTCTTCCGACACCCTGCGGATAAAGTCGCAGAGGAATTCATAGCTGTCCTGGTCATCAATGCCGATGCGGGTTTTCACCGTAACCGGAATCGAGACCACGTCGCGCATGGCTTTGATGCAGTCGGCAACCAGCTGCGCTTCGCCCATCAGGCAGGCGCCAAAGCGACCATTCTGCACGCGGTCTGACGGGCAGCCGACGTTGAGGTTCACTTCGTTGTAGCCGCGCTCTTCCGCCAGCTTCGCGCACTGCGCCAGCGCGGCCGGATCGCTGCCGCCCAGCTGAAGCGCAACCGGCTGCTCCTCCTGGCTGTAGGCCAGATAGTCACCCTTGCCGTGGATAATCGCCCCGGTGGTCACCATTTCGGTGTAAAGCAGGCTCTGACGGGTCAGCTGGCGATGGAAATAACGGCAGTGGCGATCGGTCCAGTCAAGCATCGGAGCGATGGAGAAGCGATGTGCAGGGAATTTTTCGGTCATGAAAAGCGCTAACTCTGTAGTCAGAAATAAAATGGGGTGACGATATTGTGGGCAATGATAGCACGACTGGCAGAGCAGTCCTATTCTCCCGGAATTTCGGGCGATAGAGACGTGGAAACGACGGCAAATTCGGCGTTTTGTGGCAGACGTGATAAAATAACACCTTGATCATGCCTGAGGGAAAACGATGAATATTACCAGTGCCGAAAAAATCCTGTCGCAGGCGGAAGTCATTTGTCAGCAGCGCAGCGTGCGGCTGACCCCGCAGCGTATGGAAGTACTGCGCCTGATGACCGAGCACAACGCTTCAATCAGCGCCTACGATTTGCTGGATTTACTTCGGGCATCTGAACCTCAGGCCAAACCGCCTACCGTTTACCGGGCGCTGGATTTCCTGCTGGAGCAGGGGTTTATTCACCGCGTGGAATCGACCAACAGCTACGTGGTCTGCCATCACTTCGAAGAGCCGTCGCACACTTCCGCGATGCTGATCTGCGATCGCTGCGGTTCAGTGGCCGAGCAGCATGCGGATGGCGTAGAAGAGATCCTTAAAAAGCTGGCGCAGAAAACCGGTTTTACCCTGGCCCACAGCGTGATTGAAGCACACGGTTTTTGCCAGCGGTGCAGCGAAGTGGAAGCCTGTACCCATCAGGATGCCTGCGACCACGACCACAGCGTGCCGGGCAAAAAACGCGGGCGCTGAGCATAAGGCTGTTAAATCAATCAAAAAGCCCTCCAGAGAGGGCTTTTTAGAATACGGCTCTATAACGGTATCAATGATATCAGCTATTATTTTTTGCTACCCAGGCATCTTTCTGAATTGTTTTAATGGTATCTTCAAACTCTTTAGGGAAAACATTACGAACGTAAGCGCGGTCGTCTAAAATCACATCAACCATCTCTTTTATATCCTGATACTGATCGTACTGAGGCATAGTAAAAGTAACGCCATCATGGTCAATTATTGCCGTGCTTTTATCATACCAGTTATAAAAAGCTTCCAGCTGCACATCGTTAAATCCTGTTTTGTACGGCGCCGGATTTATTGTTGATACAGAGATCCCAAAAGGTTTCAATTCCAGTTGTAGCGTTTCGGCAATAGATTCTAATGCATGTTTAGATGCGGTGTAAGCACCCGTAAAGTTAGTTGATAAAAAACCGGCTACAGATGAGACGAAAACAATCCTGCCGCTTTTTCTTTCGGTGAACTTCCTCAGGAAAGCTTTAGTGAATGACAGTGTTCCAAATACGTTAATATCAAATTGCTTTCTGAATACAGAATCAGGCATATCAACGATGGAACCCCCTTCACCGATTCCCGCATTGTTTACTAAAATATCGATATCGAGTTTAGATGCGTAGTTCACATCGATAGGGTCGGTTATATCTACTTTAATAACATTGATTGATACATTATGCTTCGCGGCTTCTTCCCGGAGTGGGTATAACTGGCTTGGCAATTCAACTGCTGCATAGACATTATGCCCTCTTTTCGCCAACTCGATAGAATAGAACTTTCCAAAACCTGTTCCAGCTCCGGTGATCAATATATTTTTCATAATTATTCTCTATTAACATTTAAATATGCATGAAATATTTCAGGGGATATATTTACAGCAAAACCACTGCGATATTCACGATCATATTTTTCCTGGATAAATTAATCTTCACACGATTTTATTTTTCAATAGTTCATACTGCGGGGTGTTGCCCCTGGTTTATATAAAAGTTCAGCGGAATATTTATCCGGAATGAGTAGTAACATCCACTGAATTCTTTAACCAGCGATTATATTTCCGGCACTATCAGAAATACAACCTCCATAGTAATCACAAACCATCAGATATTTTTATCCAAAAGAGCTAAACTTACGGCACTCAACTTAAAACGGACATTAACACACCGAAAAATAACATTTATTATAAACTTTCCAAAAATGAGCTTATAAAAGTTATATTTTAATGTGATTAATATAAAAATAATTAAATATTCACTTCCAGAATAGTGATGTCCCGCATGTGTAGAAAAAACAGGTGGCATCGATGATTATCTCAAGTTCTATCAGGTTGGGGGGCATATCTGACAAGGGTGTGGGATTAATTGGAGGAAGGTCAATAACGGAAGATAAGGAGGCGGTCAACGATGATGCAGAGATTAGCGAAGCTTTGATAACGGTCTGCGATAAAGAGATGACGTGGACTCTGTCCACTGCGTCGCGGTCTGACAATGATTTCGGCTGGGGAGGTATCCGGGTTATTCGCAGCGATTTATTGGGGCGGCACGCTCCGTGTGCCTCAGGGTAGGAGCTTCATCCTGAAAAGACGTGCTTACCAGCGATGGTTGTTGCGGCTTTCCCAGTCGCTCAGTTCCTTCTCGGCCTGATCTTTCTGGTAGCCATAACGTTCCTGAATCTTACCGACCAGCTGGTCGCGTTTACCCTCGACCACCGTCAAATCATCATCGGTGAGCTTGCCCCACTGCTCTTTGACTTTCCCTTTGAACTGCTTCCAGTTGCCGCTGACTTCGTCGTTATTCATAACAGACTCCTTCTGGCTGAGATTAATGGTCTGGAATATTTCTATTCGTCACTCCGCTCAATAACCAGATAATTATCTGACTAAATGCTGAACTTACAGATAATTGTAGTGCAAATTTGGCAACGTGCCGCGAATGGAGCAATCTGCGGGCTGTCAGGGTCGAAGATTTACCGCCGAATACAGAAAAAAGCCTGCCCGTTCAGCAGGCTGACGATGACGACGGAATACGTAAGCAAATATGTCCATCAGCGTGATGAGTCAAACCAGGTGCCGTTACGCCAGTGCCGCTGCCAGATAAACCACAGGCTGATACCGCGCAGCAGCAGGAATACCGTTACCGCCAGCCACAGCCCGTGATTGCCCAGCAGCGGGACGGTAAACAGCGTCAGCCCAAACCCCGCCGCGGCAACCACCATACTGTTGCGCATTTCGCTGGCGCGGGTGGCCCCGATAAACATGCCGTCCAGCAGATAGCAGCCTACGCCGGCCAGCGGCATCAGCACCTGCCACCCTAAATAGCGATCGGCCAGCTCCTGTAGCGGTTCAAGTGAGGTAAGCAGCGCCACGATATGCTCCCCGCCCAGGGCATAAATCAGCGAAAACGCCAGTGCCACAACCCCGGACTGACGGCAGGCAGCGTGCCAGACGCTGAGCAGCTGCTGGCTGTTTCCGGCACCGTAGGCTTCTCCTGAGCAAGCCTCGACCGCATAGGCGAAACCGTCCAGCGCATAGGCGGTGAAGGTCAGAAACATCAGCAGCACCGCATTGACGGCAACAATATCGCTGCCCAGCCGCGCGCCGAAAATCGTCAGTGAGGCAAAGCACACCTGCAGCAGCAGCGAACGCAGCATAATGTCGCGGTTCAACCGCAGCAGGCGTGCCAGATTGCCGCGCCAGGCGTTGAGCAGCAGGCGCAGCGACAGGCCGCGCATCACCATCACCCGCCAGACCAGCAGCAGACCTACCAGCAGACTGACGTATTCCGCAATAGCCGTCGCCGCCGCCGCGCCCTGCACGCCCCACTTCAGGCCGATAACAAACCACAGATCCAGCAGGATATTCACCAGATTGCCCACCACCAGCAGGATCACCGGCGCACGGGCATACTGCACGCCCAGCAGCCAGCCGAGCAGAACCAGGTTTGCCAGCGTGGCGGGCGCACTGAGCCAGCGGATCTGCATAAATAAATCGGCCTGATGCAGCACGTCCTCGCTGCCGCCGGTCAATCCCAACGCCAGATGGGTCAGCGGCGCTTTCAGCACAATAAACGTGATGCCGGCCAGCAGTGCCAGCAGCAGCGGCTGCATTAGCGCCCGCGCCAGAGCGAGCTTGTCGTTTGCGCCAAACGCCTGTGCGGTCAGCCCGGTGGTGCTCATGCGTAAGAACAGCAGCAGCATAAACAGGAAGCTGGTGATAGTCGTACCAATCGCCACGCCGCCGAGGTAGGTCGGGCTATCAAGATGGCCAATAACGGCAGTATCAACCAGCCCGAGCAGCGGCACGGTAATATTGGAGAGGATCATCGGCAGCGCCAGCCGCCAGAGATTTTTATCGGCAGCCGTCAGCAGTCGCATCGTGTTTCAACCGGAAGCAGGGAGTGATTAGAGATCGCAAAAACGCGCCGCAGAGGGCGACGCGTCATATTCGGTGGGGGATTACAGCCAGTTGCCGTTGCGGATAACACCGACGGCCAGGCCTTCAATGGTCAGCGTCTGCTGACGCAGATCGACAACAATCGGCTGAAACTCACTGTTTTCCGGCAGCAGATGAACGATGTTCCCCTGCTTCTTCAGGCGCTTAACGGTCACTTCGTCATCAATACGCGCTACGACCACCTGGCCGTTACGCACGTCTTCCGTTTTGTGAACCGCCAGCAGATCGCCGTCCATAATGCCGATATCCTTCATCGACATGCCGCTGACGCGCAGCAGGAAATCGGCGTTGGGCTTGAACAGTTCCGGGTCAACCGAGTAGTGCCCTTCGATATGCTGTTCGGCCAGCAGGGGTTCGCCAGCGGCAACGCGGCCAATCAGCGGCAGGCCGTCGGCCTCTTCCATCATCAGGCGAATACCGCGAGATGCGCCGGAAACGATCTCGATCACGCCCTTCCTGGCCAGCGCCTTCAGGTGTTCTTCAGCAGCATTTGGGGAACGGAAGCCGAGCTGCGAGGCGATTTCTGCCCGCGTCGGCGGCATACCGGTCTGGTTAATGTGGTCGCGAATCAGGTCGTAAACCTGCTGCTGCCGTGCCGTTAGTGCTTTCATCCCGCCCCCTGGTTGTTTATACAGTCGACTGTGAGTATATACAGGTATTTGCGTGTTGAAAACCCAAAGCTGGCTAAAAAACAGCAGTTTGTTGAATTTTGGAAAACCTATCGCAAATGTGAAATCAGCAGCATTACCCACACGAAAATTGCCAATAAGATACTGAGCAAGACGGCAGCAGAGCCCATGTCTTTGGCCCGACCGGCCAGCGGATGAATCTCCGTGCCGATACGGTCAACGACGGCCTCAATGGCGCTGTTGAGGATTTCGACGATAATCACCATCACCACCGAGCCGATCAGCAGCACGCGGGTAACGGCGTCGACGTCCAGCCAGCAGGCAATAAGAATGGCGATAATAGCGGCGACCGCTTCCTGGCGAAATGCCGCTTCATGTTGCCAGGCAGCACGTATACCTTTCCAGGAATAGCCTGCTGCTTTTACAATTCGAGTCAGTCCGGTGGCGTTATTTGCCATGTTCAGGGAACCCTTTGGAAAGTTAAACGTCAATGAGAGGGTGTAGCACATTTTGCAACACCACAGATTCTGTTAGCGCTTTCTGGTATGCTTGCGGCGCTTTGCTAACAAGAGGCTTCATGTTGTCTATGTCAGGTTGGCGTAATTTATATTATAAACTGTTGAATCTGCCAGTGAAATTCCTGGTAAAAAGTAAGGCAATCCCGGCTGAACCGGTTGCCGAACTCGGGCTTGATACCTCACGCCCTATTATGTATGTGCTGCCTTATGATTCAAAGGCCGATCTCCTTGCTCTGCGCGAACAGTGCCGCAAACAGGATCTCCCCGATCCCCTGCACCCACTGGAGATCGACGGCACCGTGCTGCCCCGTTATGTGTTTATCCATGACGGCCCGCGCGTATTCCCCTATTTCGTCCCGAATGTTGAGTCGGTCAAGCTGTTCCATGACTATCTGGATCTGCACCGTAACCATCCCGATCTGGACGTGCAGATGGTGCCGGTCTCGGTGATGTTTGGCCGTGCCCCGGGGCGCGAAGTGCAGGGCGTTGAGCAGCCGCATCTGCGCGTGCTGAACGGCATCCAGAAGTTCTTCGCGGTGATCTGGCTGGGCCGCGACAGCTTTGTGCGCTTCTCGCCTATCGTTTCTCTGCGCCGCATGGCAACCGAACACGGTACCGATAAAACCATCGCCCAGAAGCTGGCGCGCGTGGCGCGTATGCACTTCGCCCGCCAGCGTCTGGCCGCCGTCGGCCCGCGCCTGCCGGTGCGTCAGGATCTGTTCAATAAGCTCCTGCAGTCCAAAGCCATCGCCAAAGCGGTGGAAGATGAAGCGCGCAGCAAGAAAATCTCCCATGAGAAGGCCCAGCAGAATGCCGTTGAGCTGATGGAAGAGATTGCGGCTAACTTCTCTTACGAGGCTATTCGCCTGACCGATCGCGTGATGGGCTGGACCTGGAGCAAGCTGTATCAGGGCCTGAACGTCAGCGGCGGCGAACGCGTGCGCCAGCTGGCGCAGGACGGGCACGAGATTGTCTATGTTCCCTGCCACCGCAGCCATATGGACTATCTGCTGCTCTCCTACGTGCTTTATCACCAGGGGCTGGTACCGCCGCATATTGCCGCCGGGATCAACCTGAACTTCTGGCCTGCCGGCCCGATCTTCCGCCGTCTGGGTGCCTTCTTTATTCGCCGTACCTTTAAGGGCAACAAGCTCTACTCCACGGTGTTCCGCGAATACCTGGGCGAGCTGTTTACCCGCGGCTATTCGGTTGAATACTTCGTGGAAGGGGGCCGTTCGCGCACCGGACGCCTGCTCGATCCGAAAACCGGCACGCTGTCGATGACCATTCAGGCCATGCTGCGCGGCGGCAACCGTCCAATCACGCTGGTGCCTATCTACATCGGCTACGAGCACGTGATGGAAGTGGCCACCTATGCGAAAGAGCTGCGTGGTGCGACCAAAGAGAAAGAAGGCTTTATGTCGATGGTTCGCGGCCTGCGCAAGCTGCGCAACCTCGGCCAGGGCTATGTTAACTTTGGCGAGCCTCTGCCGCTGGTCGCCTATCTGAATCAGCGCGTGCCGGAATGGCGTGATTCTATCGACCCGATCGAGGCCCAGCGCCCGGCGTGGCTGACCCCGGCGGTGAACGATATCGCCCAGAAGGTCATGGTGCGTATCAACAATGCCGGTGCCGCGAACGCCATCAACCTGTGCGTCACGGCGCTGCTGGCATCGCGCCAGCGTTCGATGACCCGCGAACAGCTGACCGAACAGCTGGACTGTTATATGCAGCTGCTGCGCAACGTGCCCTACTCCAGCGACTCTACGGTGCCGGACGTCAGCGCTGAAGCCCTGCTGGAACATGCACTGAGCATGAACAAGTTCGAGCTGGAACAGGACAGCATCGGTGAGATCGTCATTCTGCCGCGCGAGCAGGCGGTACTGATGACTTATTACCGCAACAACATTCACCACATGCTGGTGATGCCGTCGCTTATCGCCGCCATCCTGATGCAGCATCGTGAAGTGAGCCGCGAGGAGCTGCTGCGCCAGGTCAGCGTGGTTTATCCAATGCTGAAAAGCGAGCTGTTCCTGCGCTGGGAAACCAGCGAGCTGCCTGCGGTGCTGGATGCACTGGTGGCGGAAATGGCACGTCAGGGGCTGCTGCTGGCCGAAGAGAACAGCCTGCGCCTGACGCCGGGCCGCTTCCGCACGCTGCAGCTGCTGGCCGCTGGCGTGCGTGAAACCCTGCAACGCTATGCCATTACTTTCTCTATTCTCAGCGCTAACCCGGCGATTAACCGCGGTACGCTGGAGAAGGAGAGCCGGACCATGGCTCAGCGCCTGTCGGTGCTGCACGGCATCAATGCCCCTGAGTTCTTTGATAAAGCGGTGTTCACCTCGCTGGTGCTGACGCTGCGCGACGAAGGCTACATCAGTGATTCCGGCGATGCGCAGGTTGAGCAGACCCAGAAGGTTTATCAGCTGCTGGCTGAGCTGGTGACGCAGGATGTTCGCATGACGATTGAGAGTGCCGTCGCACACGATTGAACAAGCCGGTAGGTTTGAGCATAAAAAAAGGGGCAGACCACAAGGTCGCCCCTTTTTTATTATGTGAAAACGTCTTCTGCCGTGCGATCGGCTGCTTTGCTGCTGGCCTGCACCCGCCCCATAGCCACGCAGAATAACTGCTGTTACCAGATGCTCAGCGCAATCCCGACAAACAGCACCAGCCCAACATAGTTGTTGTTCAGAAACGCCTGGAAGCACTTATCGCGCTGACGATCGGCAATCAGCTTCTGCTGGTGAATAAACAGCACTGCGGCCAGTAAAAGCCCCCAGTAGAAAATACCGCCTAAACCACTCAGCCAGCCGGTCAGCGCCAGCAGGACCAGCGTCGCCAGCTGCAGCAGCCCGATAATCAGCTTATCCTGGCGACCAAACAGAATCGCCGTCGACTTCACGCCGATCTTCAGGTCATCGTCGCGGTCAACCATCGCATACTGTGTGTCGTACGCCACCGTCCAGCAGATATTGGCCAGGAACAGCAGCCAGCAGGTTAACGGCAGGGTTTCGTTTACCGCCGCCCAGCCCATCGGAATAGCCCAGCCGAACGCCGCGCCCAGCACCACCTGCGGCAGGTGGGTGTAGCGCTTCATAAACGGATACATCCACGCCAGCAGCAGCCCGCCCAGCGACAGCCAGATAGTCATGCTGTTCATGGTCAGCACCAGCAGGAAGGAAACCAACACCAGGCCGATAAACAGGACTTTGGCTTCATTGCTGGTGACGGCACCGCTCGGCAGCGGGCGTCCTCGTGTGCGTTTTACATGGCCGTCAATTTTGCGGTCGGCAAAATCATTGACCACGCAGCCTGCCGCACGCATGAAAATCACGCCGAGTACGAAAACTATCAGCACGTTAAGCGGCGGCACTTTCATCCCCGCCAGCCACAGCGCCCACAGGGTCGGCCACAGCAGCAGCAGCGTGCCAATCGGTTTATCAACCCGCATCAGGCGGATATAGGCAGAAAGCTTACTCATTTGCAGACTGGTCTCCACGCTACTGATTCTCCTCAGCGTTCGGATGGGCATACAGGGGAGATGCCGGTAAAAACAGTTCCGTCAGCAGCAGCGGTTTATCCGACAGGCGCAGGCGCGAGCGCCGCGCCCACAGATTTCCGCTGCGGCCAACGTCAATAAAATCGCGGGTTAACGTCGAGCTGGCAAACAGATAGCGCCCGAGGGGCACGGTGCCCAGCTGCTGCAGCTTCTGCTCCGGGCCGATCAGGGTGGATTCCGGCACCAGCGTGCGTGCCACCAGCCAGGGGATACCGTCGCCACAGAGTTCGATTTCCCGCAGCCAGAAACGGGGGTCAGCGGGCAGCAGTTCAGCATCGCTTCCGGCCTCGTGGGCCGCAATAAACCCTTCGCGCAGCAGGTTGACGGTCACCTGCTGACAGTGGCGTTCAAAACGCCGGGTCATCGAGTCTTCTTCCATCAGCCAGTCGAGCAGGGAAGCGGTTAACAGGGGCGATGATTCGGGTAGCCAGTCGATAGCGCGCAACAGCGGCAGCGCGTTCTCAGCCATAGCACTTCTCCGCAAAAAATTCAGAAGCAGAGTGTAACGCAGACACCGGAGCCAAACCTATCAAAGCGGGGCAATTACGCAGAAATTTATGGGTAGCACGGCAGGAAGGAAAAAAGGTGCGCCGCACGGCGCACCAGTCATGGAGCCAGCCCAGCAATATGGGGATGTTATCCCTTGCCTTTCACACTGCTGATAAAGGTTTGCCGCGCCGATGTGGAGCCCAGACGCTCGGCTTCATTCATCAGTCGCAGCGCTTTGTCGATATCACCCGCCTTCGCCGCCTGGCGGATGCCCTGGTTGAAGTACGTTTCGGTGTCGCTCAGCATCGGCTCCGCTTTCGCTGCAGGAGCCGCTGGCGCTGGCGCAGCGGCGACCGCTGCCGGTGCGGCCGTACTGCCGACGACCACCGGCTGCGGCTGCGGCTGGTTAAACACCTGGCCGATCATCACGTTGCCGCTGCCCTGCTCCGCTTTCACCTTCAGCGTAATCTGGCCGTCGCTCACATGGGTGGCAACCGGATCGGGGATGGACGGCACGGCATTACCCACGCCTTCAGCGTAGGCCTTCGCCGGGTTTTTCAGCTGGGTGGTGGTGGTCAGATCCTGGCGGGTGGTGTACACCAGCAGGTAAATCTGTTTTTGCCCCAGCGCCGGGGTCAGCTTGAGCGTTCCTTCCAGCCGATCCTGCGAGACAACGCCGGGTTTCTGATACGGGAAATAGCTGCCGGGATAGAAGGCAGCCGGGCGCATTTGTTCGTCCAGTACCAGGACGTTTGGCACATAGACGCGGCGATCTTTCACCACGCTGGTCAGCGATATTTCCAGCGAGCCGCGATCGGCAGGCAGTGTCACGGCCGCAACCGGGCCGGTAATTTCCCCCTGATTCAGGCTCTGTGAGGAAGCGTTCAGTGCAATGTCGTTACTGGCCGGTGGTGTGATCGGCAGCCAGGAGAGGCGCTGCAGTGCGGAGGCCGGAATGGCCGGGGCCACCGCCACGTTCTGTGGCGAAGTAAAGGTTGCCGCCGTAGCGGGCAGGATCGATGCGGAAGCCAGTCCCGCGAGCAGGCAGAGTGACAGCAGATTTTTTTTCATTTTATGTTCCTTAAACGGGCCACCCCGATCCCGCCAGGCAATGCAGTTTCGGGGCTAAAAAGATACGGGCGGACCTGAGCTGGCCCGCCCGCGACTGGCTGTTACCACCAGGCTTCCATCTGTACGCCGAAGCTGACCTCATCGTCGTTACCGCGGCTGAAGGTTTTGGCGCTGGTATCGCTGTAGGCGGTGCCGGAGGTGTAACCGGTGTCGTCAGAGGTGGCGTAGCCCCACTTCTCATCCCACTTGGCGTAGGTGGCAAACACGCGGATCGCCGGGCGCGACCAGATGCTGTCACCGGCCTGCCACTGCTGGGCCAGGGTCACTTTATACTGGCTGTTGCGCTCGCCGGTTTCCTGCGACTTCACGTTGTCGTAGCCCACTTCCAGCAGGGTGCTCATGATCGGCGTCCATTTGTACATCGGGCGCACGCCGGCGGTGTACCAGGTGGTGCCGTTTTTATTGTCGCGATCCAGGTCCTGGAACATGGCGACGTACATCAGGCCCCACTTGTCGTTAAAGTCCAGCGCACCGTGGTCGATCACGCGAAGCATGTGACCGTTGTTATCGATGCTCGAACCTTCTGAGCGGCCGTTACGCTGGGAGGTCAGCGCATCGGTGGCGTACTGCACGACAAACTTGTTGTAGCCGTTGTAGATGGTCTGGGTATGTTCACCCGTCACCATCCAGCCATCTTTGGTGGCGCCGTCCGCCAGAGAATAGCCGTCCTGCACGTTAGCGCGGCCGTAATCAACGCCCAGCTCCAGCACACCGCCCGGGTTCACGTTCAGCTCGGCCACGCGCACGTCGAAGGTGTCGTTTACGGTCGGAACCTGTTTCTGCTGGTTATCGATAAAGCCGTAGGAGCCGCCCGCTTCACCGTTGCGGGTCACCGCCATGGACAGTTTACCCGCGCCCAGATCGATGTTTTCCACACCTGCACCCGGACCGGAGATGTCCCAGTAGTAGAAGTCGATCATATGAACATCGTGACGCTGGTAGAAGCGCTTACCGGCCCACAGGGTTGAACCTGGCAGCCAGTCGATCAGGTTTTTACCCTGAATGTTCACCTCACGAAAGCCCGGGTCGACGCTTTCGAAATCTGAACGCTGAGAAACGGCATACGCCAGGTTAGTATCGAAGTAGAAGCTCTTGTCGCCTTCTTTCCACAGTTCCTGACCCAGTTTCAGTTCCGCATAGGTTTCACATTCGTTACCCAGACGGTATTTACTGTTGGCACCGGTCGCCTGAAAACACTGCTGCTCGCCGCCGCTACCGGTCCAGCCGATACCCGAACGCGCATAGCCTTTAAAATCGACCGCTGCCGCCTGGCCGGAGATGGCCATCGCAATGGCCACTGCCAGAGGATATTTCAGCTTAATCATTATTGTGCTCCTGTTATCACTGCTTTAGCTGGAGTGCTTCTACACCCGGTTCCTGATGCAGCCGACGGCAGGCGCTTCCATCCTCACGGAACAGATGGCAGCGCTGCGGCGGCAGGCCGATGGCGTAATGGGCACCTTCTTCTACCAGCACCACGTCATTCTGGCGGTAAACCAGGTTTTGACGCAGGGCGGGGATTTGGATATGAATCTGGGTTTCGTGACCGAGCTGTTCGACAACCTGCACCACGCCGGAGAGACTGACGTCAGCGACATCGCTGGGCAGCAGATGTTCGGGACGAATGCCGAGCGACATATTGCTGCCGGGCTGGACGTCTGCGCTGTCTACCGGCAGCCAGATCTGCTGGCGATTCGGCAGCTCAACCTGGACCTGGTCGATCGCGGTGGCGGTGACTTTGACCGGCAGGAAATTCATCTTTGGCGAGCCGATAAAACCGGCAACAAAGCGGTTGGCAGGATAGTGATACAGCTCCAGCGGTTTACCGACCTGGGCAATGCGTCCCCCTTCCAGCACCACGATTTTGTCGGCCAGGGTCATCGCCTCGACCTGATCGTGGGTGACGTAAATCATCGTGCGCTGAAGGCGCTTGTGCAGGCGGGAGATCTCGATGCGCATCTGCACACGCAGTGCGGCGTCAAGGTTGGACAGCGGTTCATCGAGTAAAAATACCTGTGGCTCCGCCACCAGCGTACGGCCTATTGCCACGCGCTGGCGCTGGCCGCCGGAGAGCGCTTTAGGCTGCCGGTCCAGCAAGTGGGCCAGCTGCAGCACCTCGGCCACTTTATTCACCCGCTGCTGGATTTCGGCTTTCGCCACCCCGGCCAGCTTGAGGCCAAAGGACATATTTTCCGCGACGGTAAGGTGGGGATAGAGGGCGTAGGACTGGAACACCATGCCGACACCGCGACCGGCAGGAGGAACGTCATTCATCCGGCGATCGCCAATCAGCAGTTCGCCCGACGTGATCTCTTCCAGCCCGGCAATCATGCGCAGCAGCGTTGACTTGCCACAGCCTGACGGCCCCACGAACACCACGAACTCCCCTTCGGCAATCGTCAGGTCAATCGCATCTGATACCACCACGTCACCCCATGCTTTGGTGACATTATTCAGCACCACGCTGGCCATCCGCTTCTCCCGTCCACTGACTGTTGATGGCCGGAGTGTGCGGCAGCGCGGGGAAAGGTAACTCCTCCACCGCTGGATTTTTTATGGGGGAGGAGAAAGGAGGATGAGAAAAACGCACCCGCCATCAGCCATCGGCTCGGCAGGTGAATTTCGTGACGGCGCTGGCAAAAATAACGGGTGTTTTTTGTGGTCGGGAACGCAGAAATGGATTTTTTGTTAATCCGGTCACAGAAAGTGATTGGGGGGAGTAGAGCCGGGGATGACGCAGTTCTCCTTGCTTAACAGCAGACTGCAGGCACATCCCGACTTCATACCCTTAGAGGAACGAATAATGGCGAAGTTCAGATTAGCGAGTAAAACACTGTTGCTGTATACCCTTTCCAGCCTGTTGCTCCCTGCGCTGGCGCAGGCAAAGATTGAAGAAGGCAAGCTGGTTATCTGGATCAACGGCGACAAGGGCTATAACGGCCTGGCGGAAGTCGGTAAAAAGTTTGAGCAGGATACCGGCATCAAAGTGTCGGTAGAGCATCCGGATAAACTGGAAGAGAAGTACCCGCAGGTCGCCGCAACCGGTGACGGCCCGGATATTATTTTCTGGGCGCACGATCGCTTCGGCGGCTATGCCCAGTCCGGCCTGCTGGCCGAAGTGTCCCCGGATAAAGCCTTCCAGGACAAGCTCTATCCCTTCACCTGGGACGCGGTGCGCTACAACGGCAAGCTGATCGGCTATCCGATCGCCGCCGAAGCGCTGTCGCTGATTTATAACAAAGACCTGCTGCCCGAGCCGCCAAAAACCTGGGAAGAGATCCCGGCGCTGGATAAAAAGCTGAAGGCCAAAGGCAAAAGCGCCATCATGTTTAACCTTCAGGAACCCTACTTCACCTGGCCGCTCACCGCCGCCAACGGCGGCTATGCCTTTAAAAAACTCGCCGACGGCAGCTATGACCTGAAGGATGTTGGCGTGGCCAATAAAGGTTCGCAGGAAGGATTACAGTTCCTCGTCGATCTGATTAAGAACAAGCATCTGAATGCCGATACCGACTTTGCCATTGCCGAAGCGGCCTTTAACAAGGGCGAAACCGCAATGACCATCAACGGCCCGTGGGCGTGGGGCAATATCGAGAGTGCGAAGATTAACTACGGCGTGACCCTGCTGCCAACCTTCAAAGGCCAGCCGTCGAAACCGTTCGTGGGCGTGCTGAGCGCGGGCATTAATGCCGCCAGCCCGAATAAGGAGCTGGCGAAAGAGTTCCTGGAAAACTACCTGCTGACCGATGACGGCCTGGCGAAGGTCAATGCCGATAAGCCGCTGGGTGCGGTGGCGCTGAAGTCGATGCAGGAGAAGCTGGCGAAGGATCCGAAGATTGCCGCCACCATGGAGAACTCGCAGAAGGGTGAAGTGATGCCAAACGTGCCGCAGATGAGCGCCTTCTGGTATGCGGAACGCACCGCGGTGCTGAACGCGATCAACGGCCGCCAGACGGTCGATGCCGCGCTGAAAGACGCCCAGGCACGTATCACTAAATAATCCCCGTTGTCTGCCAGGCGGGCGGAAACGCCCGTCGCTGCTGTAAGGAATTTCTATGGCGAACGTTGCCGGTAAGCATGGCCTGAAGTGGCTGATCGTTACCCTGTTTGCGCTGTTTACCGGCTACCTCGTGGTGCTGATGTATGCGCAGGGTGAAGTGTTGTTCGCCGCGCTGACGCTGATTGTACTCAGCGTTGGGCTGGTGATTTTTGCTCAGCGTCGGGCCAGCGCCTGGCGTTATGTGTACCCGGGACTGGCGGGCATGGCGCTGTTTGTCCTCTTCCCGCTGGCGGCGACCATCGCCATTTCTTTTACCAATTACAGCAGTACCAACCAGCTGACCTTTGAACGGGCGCAGACGGTGCTGCTGGACCGCCAGTATCAGGCTGGAGAGCGCTATAACTTCAATCTGTGGCCGCAGGGCAGTCAGTGGGTCCTGCAGCTGACCGCCGACGGCAAGCCCGGCTATCTCTCCGAGCCGTTCAGCTTCGACGATAAAACGCCACAGACCCTGACGCTGAAAGAGAGCGCGGAAACCCCGCAGGGCGAGCGCGCGATGCTGCGCGTGGTGACCCAAAACCGTCAGGCGCTGGGGCTGATTACCGCCACCCTGCCCGACGGCAGCAGCGTGCGGATGAGCTCGCTGCGCCAGTTCTCCGGGACGCAGCCGCTGTATAAGCTGGCGGCGGACGGCAGCCTGGCCAATCAGCAAACCGGCACGGTTTACTGGCCGAACGATGAGATTGGTTTCTATCAGGCGAAGGATGCCAGCCAGCAGTGGAGCGGCGATCGGCTCAGCCCCGGCTATACGGTGAGCATCGGCTGGAAAAACTTCCTGCGGGTGATGACCGACGACGGTATTCAGAAACCCTTTATCGGCATCTTTATCTGGACGGTGGTGTTCGCGCTGCTGACGGTGATCCTGACCACGGCGGTGGGGATGGTGCTGGCCTGTCTGATGCAGTGGGAGGCGTTGAAAGGGCGTGCGGTTTACCGTCTGCTGCTGATCCTGCCTTACGCGGTGCCGGCCTTTATCTCTATCCTGATTTTCAAGGGGCTGTTTAACCAGAGCTTCGGCGAAATCAACATCATGCTTAACGCCCTGTTTGGCCTGAAGCCCGCCTGGTTCAGCGACCCGACGCTGGCACGCAGCATGCTGGTGGTGGTCAATACCTGGCTCGGCTATCCCTACATGATGATTTTGTGCATGGGGCTGCTGAAGGCGATACCGGACGATCTGTATGAGGCCTCGGCGCTGGACGGTGCCACCACGGTACAGAATTTCTTCCGCATCACGCTGCCGCTGCTGCTGAAGCCGCTGGCACCGCTGATGATCGCCAGCTTCGCCTTTAACTTTAATAACTTCGTCCTGATCCAGCTGCTGACCAACGGTGGACCCGATCGCCTTGGCACCACCACGCCGGCGGGCTATACCGACCTGCTGGTCAGCTATACCTGGCGCATCGCCTTTGAGGGCGGCGGCGGGCAGGACTTCGGCCTGGCGGCGGCCATTGCCACGCTGATATTCCTTTTGGTAGGCGGCCTGGCGGTGCTGAACCTGAAAGCCACCCGCATCAAAGTCGACTGAGGTAAACATGGCTATCGTACAACCGAAATCGCAGAAACTGCGCCTGCTGTTCAGCCATCTGCTGCTGCTGAGCTTTGTGGCCGTCATTATGTATCCGCTGCTGATGGTGCTGGCCATCTCGCTGCGCCCGGGCAACTACGCCATCGGCTCGCTGCTGCCGGAGCATATTTCCTGGGACCACTGGAAGCTGGCGCTGGGTATCCCGGTGGTGCATGAAAACGGCAGCGTAACCCCGCCGCCGTTTCCGGTGCTGCTGTGGCTGTGGAACTCGATCAAGGTGGCGGCCATCAGCGCGGTCGGCATCGTCGCCCTCTCCACCACCTGCGCCTATGCCTTTGCCCGCATGCGCTTTCGCGGCAAGTCCAGCCTGCTGAAGGGGATGCTGATTTTCCAGATGTTCCCGGCGGTGCTGTCGCTGGTGGCGCTCTATGCGCTGTTCGACAGGCTGGGACAGTATCTGCCGTTTATCGGGCTGAATACCCACGCGGGTCTGATCTTCGCCTACCTCGGTGGGATTGCGCTGCACGTGTGGACGATTAAGGGTTATTTCGAAACGATTGACGGCTCGCTGGAAGAGGCTGCCGCGCTGGACGGCGCCACGCCGTGGCAGGCGTTCCGTTTGATCCTGCTGCCGCTGTCGGTGCCGATTCTGGCGGTGGTGTTTATTCTGTCGTTTATTGCGGCCGTTACCGAAGTACCGGTGGCGTCGCTGCTGCTGCGCGACGTGAACAGCTACACGCTGGCGGTGGGAATGCAGCAGTATCTCAATCCGCAGAACTATTTATGGGGTGATTTTGCCGCGGCCGCCGTGCTGTCGGCGCTGCCGATTACCCTGGTGTTTATTATCGCTCAACGCTGGCTGGTTAACGGCTTAACCGCCGGGGGCGTGAAGGGCTAGTCCGATTTATTTGCCACTGCTGCTGTTCTTGCTTCGTTACATCCTGTGTTTCAGGCGGCCCAATGGCCGCCTGTTTTTTTATTCGCGCTTCAGGCGATTGCTGTTCGCCAGCCACAGCGTGACCACCAGGATTAGAATAGCCAGGCAGTAGGCCAGGGTATCAAACGGGTTTTTATGGTCAACGATGATCAGACGGATAATCGCGGTGATGCCGATATAGACAAAGTAGCGCAGCGGGAAGTGGTAGCCCGACTGGAAATACTTGACGATCAGCGCGATAAACTCGAAATAAAGAAAATAGATGACGATGCCTTCAATCAGCAGATACGAAGACGTCTGTTCCCCGGTGTTCAGCAGTACGTTCGCCAGATGAATCGTCTCCTTGCCGAGGAAGATAACGAGGATAACGGCCAGCGCAATCAGGCCGGCGTTCAGCACCATCTGCAGGGCAAAGGCCAGACGGGTGGCCGGAGTATTACGGACGGGGGGAGTCATGTTCACACCTCTGAATAGTTGTTATCTGTCGGGCTGCCCGACGTTTTAACAATATGCTTTAGTGTGACGCAGATCACAAGATGGGGGATTCTGGATTTAGCCCTGAAAAAGAAAAAGGGCCGCTAAGCGGCCCTTTTTCTATCGCGTGTGCATTTAGTGGAAATTGCGATCGCGGTCGGTGGTCATATCATACAGCTCGTACTTACGTCCCAGCTGCTGACCGCCGTCACGCGTCAACGGTGTCCAGTTGATGTTCGCGCGGCTGCGGGTTGGACGGATGCTGAACAGATCCATCGGCACCGAGACATAGAAGCCCTTGGTGAAGTCACCTTCGCCGTAGTCTTCTGAGGAGACGTTCGTTTTCGTTGCATAAACGCCCGCTCTGATACCGCTGTCGAACTGCTTGGAAACATCCAGCGTTACGCCTTTATCCTCGGCGAGGTACTGGCCGACGCTGGCCTTCACCAGCACCTGATCCATAAACGTTGGCTGCCAGTAGACGGTGAGGTTGCCGACTTTCGCATGATAGTCGGTGAACTTCATCATGTTGTCCCAGTCACGCTGTTTAACGTAGTTGGCGTCCAGCCCCACTGCCCAGCTGGAATCCAGCGGACGATACAGCAGCTCACCGCCGGCACCGCCGTACATGGTTTCCAGATAACCACCGTACACCTGGCCGTAGAAATCACCGCCCAGGTAGTGCATGTAGTTAGCCTGCAGGTTGTTGACGTAAACGTCGTTTTCAACGTACTGACGAATCTGGGTACGCACGCGAGGCAGAGGTGAATTTCCACCAGACCGCGTGTAATTGAATCTGTCGTAGTTATTCGCCACGTTAAAGAACAGGCTACCGTCGAGCAACAGGTGATCCGTCAGCCACAGATTAGCACCGGCAGAAACCCCGATCTGGTACATATAGAAGCTTTCCGGGCCACCGAACGACTGGTTAAGCACCGGCGACAGGCTGTAGTCGAAACGACGGCCGTCGATAAAGTAGCCCTGCTCGGTACGTTCCGGCGTAACCGGATTGATCCGCTGCTGCTGCAGCGTCTCTTCACGCCCCAGCGGGTAGCCTTCCAGCTGGCGCTGCAGGCTGGCCACGTCGGTTTTGGTGGTCACCTGCGGCATATGATGACGCTGTTGAGTCAGCTCAATCGTTTTCACCCCTGACGGCAGATGGTTGGCCAGAATCACGTTGGCGCGCTCGATGGCTTCCTGGTTCTCACGGTATTTGGTCTGCTCGCCGCTGGCGTACAGGGTGTCCCCTTTCAGCTGAATATGCGGCGCTTCAAAGCCGGCATTGTATTTCAGGTCGGTCAGCTGGCTGGCGGTTACCGTGGAGTCCAGGAAGCGGCCCTGCGGCTGCGGCTCATAGGCCGGTTTCGGCGTATCGAGGTGCGGCTGGGTCAGCTCGTTAAAGTTGGTACGCAGGGTAAAGCCGGCCATAAAGGTATTGCCGCGCTCGTAGCTGACGTTGACGTCCGCCCAGTCGGTAATTCGGTAGATGGCGCCGACGTTAACCTTACTTTTCTGATCCAGCTTGCCGGCAAAGTCGCCCTGGTAGTCGTTACCTTCATACTCCATTTTCAGGCGCAGCGGCTGCCACGGGGTCTGGTACTCAATCCCGCCGAAGACCGCCATCGGGCCCTTAAAGGAATCGCCCAGGCTTAACGAGCCCGCCGTACGGTTACCTTCAGAGCGGTAACAGTACTTGTCGCTGGCTGTACAGAACGGATTGGTGACGTTGCCGCTGTTGCCGAGGTAGCCCCAGCCGACGCCGAGGGTGAAGTCAAACGGCCCCCAGGCCTTGGTGCCGACCACGTATTCGCTGTCGAACAGCCCGGTACCGCCGATATCGCGTTTACCCACCGAGACTTCCGGCAGCCAGAAGCCCTCTTCCCACAGGCGTAGCTTCAGATCGAAGGCTTTATCTTTATAGGTTTGGCTGCCGCTGAAGTCTTCAACCGAACTGTATTTACGGGTACGCACGTCGGTATAGCGGATAGCCGCTTCCAGCCACGGGAACAGCTGCAGCGAGGTGGAGTAAAAGCGGTACTGGTCGTTATAGCGGTAGTTCAGGCTGAACTCGCCCTCTTTGGCCATACGCGCCGTCGGCACCTGCAGCAGGCCAATACCGCCAAAATCGGACTGTGAGGGTCCAATCGGCTCGGGATAGGAAGCCGCCTGAACCTGGCAGGCACAGGCCACGGAAAATGAAAGCAGGCTGAGAAGATAACGTTTTTTCATCAGTCAGGGATCCGGTGCGTCAAAACAGAAACGATCTGCTGGTTAAGGTCGGCAAGGTCGCTCGGCAGCGCCCAGGATGAGAAGCCAATAAAGAGCGTGCTGCCCGCCTCCAGCTCGACGTGGCGGCGGTTCCAGTAGGCCACCGGAACCTCGGTCACCTCGCCCGCAGGGGAGATCACCAGTGCCACATTGCGCTCTGCGCCGCTCTGATGCGCGCGTGACTCGAGGTAATCCGCCACCGGGCGTCCGGCAACCCACGGCGTGGTGCCTGCGCCATCAACGGCGCCGGCCAGTCTGACCGAGGTCGGTTTAGCCACGGTATAGACGCTGTATTCCCCTGCCAGGCGGCGATTTCCCTGCGGTCGGGTGCGCACCCAGTCAGGATCAAGGTTGACCATCTGGCGACCGGTGACCTTCAGCGAAGCAATCTGCTGGCGAACATTTTCAACGACTGCCGCTTCGGCGAGATCGTTATCGCTGCGCAGGTTATCGCGCCACACCTGTAGACGGGCGACCACGTCCTGCTGCTGGCGAATCGCCACCGCCGTGGCCAGTTTTTCACCGATCACCGTACCGGGCCACCAGGTTTTTCCCTGCAGCGCCGGGCTGGATACCAGCTGGGCCAGATTTTCTGCATGGCTGACGACGGCAGTCTGCGACTGCCCCGGATAAAATACCGTAACCTGGCTATCCGCCAGTGCCTGCAGCGACAGCGATGCCACTATCCCTGCGAGAAGAGTTGTGATTTTTTTCATGATTTCGCAGGCTTCAGAATAGTGGTTGCCACAGGGAAGTAGTCCGCTCCCAACATTTGTACGGCCTGACGCACCTGTCCGCTGGAGGTATCAACCCAGAAGGTATTACGCCAGGTTTTACCACTCTCCTTCAGCTCCACCTCTTCCTGCCAGACGCGGCAGGCAACCTGCCGGCCGCCCAGCTGCAGCACGGCATCTTCCTGACGGGTGAAGTGAGAAACCGCAGTCCCGGTGCGCAGCTGGCCTTTTTCCGTCCAGCTCAGCACGCGTGTCCAGCTCGACCCGTCCGTCAGACGCAGCGCATCGCGCAGCGGATCCTGTTGCAGATTGGTCACCTCATTGAGGTTATCCGCCAGGCCGAGGGTTTTCACCAGACGACCGGATTGCGTCACTACCGTTGCGCGATCCTGGGTGATCCATTTCTGCTGACCATCCTCGTTAAAGCCCATCACCACGAAGATCTGCTGACCGCCGTCAAGGCGCAGATACATGCTGGCGTAGGGAATGTTGGCGATCTGTTGGTTGGTTAACTCAATGTCGTCCTGGCCAAGAACGGCCAGCTTAACGGTTTCACTCAAGCCCTTTTGGGTTTGTGTACAGGCCTGAAGTAACAGGCAAAGCAGCAGCAATGGTAGGTTTCGCACCAGTGGGATCCCTGAGCTAAAGAATGCAATCTGAAAATAACCACACTTTCGTGTGGTTATGTTTAATGTTGGTACTTAGCGGGTGGTGCTGGTGGTCGTGGTGGTCGTGGTTCCGGTGTTGGAACCATCGCCGCCGCCTGACGTAGCCAGCGCAACACCTGCAAACGCCGCAACCGCACCGATACCGATGGCAGTTGACGCGCCCGCAGACAGTGCTGCTGCTTCAGTACCCGCGGCAGTGCCGTCAGTAGAAGCAGAAGAGCCAGCAACATCGCCAGGTGCGGCGAAAGCAGCTGAGCTTGCTAAGTACAGTATGGCTGCAGTAGCACATAAGACTTTTTTCATTACACTTTCCCTTCACAGTATGAATGGACACCAGGGCCTGGATGGTTCCTGGCATCTTCATTATGGGGAAATAACTCCCAGAAATCAGCGCCCCTTCCAGGTATTGAAAAAATAGTTTTTTACACTTTTATTTTTAATAAAAAGAAATTTTAATTTTAGTAAAGCGCAGAAAAGAAAAGCTTACAGAACATAATACTGATTTGCCTTAAACAGCAGCATTATGCCGTTAAAACAAGCGCATCCTCCAATATCGTATTTTCAATTGCGGAAAAGAGAAACAAAAATGTTTTAAATCATGGCGTTATTGGGATTATTTTCTTATGTAATTCAGCGAAGTATTGCATTTTTACTCCTGTTTTTTAGGATTAATCTCACCTGGGAAGGATGAACTTTCGCTGATTTCAGGAAAAACCTCAGGGTACCGGAGCGTAAATGGGCTGGCCAGAGGGGGAAATTCGGTGATAACGGCAGCCGCCTGATGGAAAAAGCGTACCGATCGCAGGCAATAAAAAACCCCCGAACGGTCGGGGGTTTGGCTCTACTGGCGAGAAATTAACGCCAGGATTTATAACGGTTAATCAGGCCGTTGGTTGAGCTGTCGTGGCTGTTAACGTCTTTCGCATCTTCCAGCTCTGGCAGAATGCGGTTAGCCAGCTGTTTACCCAGTTCAACACCCCACTGATCGAAGCTGAAGATGTTCAGGATAGCGCCCTGAGTGAAGATTTTATGCTCGTACAGCGCAATCAGCGCACCCAGGCTGTACGGGGTGATTTCGCGCAGCAGGATGGAGTTGGTTGGGCGGTTACCTTCAAACACCTTGAACGGAACCACGTGCTCAACGTCGCTGGCGGCTTTACCGGCATCGGTAAACTCTTTTTCCACCACGTCGCGTGACTTGCCAAACGCCAGCGCTTCGGTCTGGGCGAAGAAGTTAGACAGCAGTTTGCTGTGATGATCGCCCAGTTTGTTATGCGAGATTGCCGGAGCGATAAAGTCGCACGGAACAATCTTGGTGCCCTGGTGAATCAGCTGGTAGAAGGCATGCTGGCCGTTAGTACCCGGCTCGCCCCAGATAATCGGCCCGGTCTGGTAGGATACCGGCTTGCCGCTGCGGTCAACGTACTTACCGTTGGACTCCATGTTGCCCTGCTGGAAGTAAGCCGCGAAGCGGTGCATGTACTGGTCATAAGGCAAAATGGCTTCGGTTTCAGCACCGAAGAAGTTGTTGTACCAGATACCGATCAGCGCCAGCAGCACCGGCAGATTTTTCTCCACCGGCGTATCGGCGAAGTGGCGGTCCATGGCGTGCGCACCGCTCAGCATCTTCTCAAAGTTATCGAAGCCAATGGACAGTACAATTGACAGGCCAATCGCCGACCACAGTGAATAGCGGCCGCCAACCCAGTCCCAGAACTCAAACATGTTGTCGGTATCAATACCGAACTCAGCTACCGCTTTGCCGTTGGTCGACAGGGCCGCAAAGTGTTTTGCCACGTCGCCCTGCTCACCCGAGGTCAGGAACCAGTCACGCGCGCTGTGGGCGTTGGTCATGGTTTCCTGTGTCGTGAAGGTTTTAGACGCCACGAGGAACAGGGTGGTTTCCGGGCTGAGGCCCTTCAGCGTTTCGGCGATATGCGTGCCGTCAACGTTGGAGACGAAGTGCATTTTCAGATGATTTTTATACGGGCGCAGCGCTTCGGTCGCCATAAACGGCCCCAGATCTGAACCGCCGATACCAATATTCACCACGTCGGTGATCGCTTTGCCGGTAAAGCCTTTCCACTCACCGCCGATAATGCGCTCGGAGAAGCTTTTCATCTTCGCCAGCACCGCATTCACTTCCGGCATCACATCCTTACCGTCCACGACGATAGGGGTGTTGCTGCGGTTACGCAGCGCAACGTGCAGCACGGCGCGATCTTCAGTGCGGTTGATTTTCTCACCGGAGAACATCGATTTAATCGCATCCTGCAGCTCGGTCTCTTTGGCCAGCGCCTGCAGCTTGCTGAGCGTTTCAGCCGTAATACGGTTTTTGGAGAAGTCGACCAGCATCTGGTCATCAAAGGTCGCGGAGAAAGCGGCAAACCGGTTGTTATCCCTGGCGAAAAGGTCAGCAATCTGAACGTCTTTCATTTGTTCAAAATGCTGCTGCAGTGCCTGCCAGGCAGCGGTTTGTGTCGGATTAATATTTTTCATAGCAACACACTCTTTTTATTTAAGAATCGTAAATCAGACCGGACAGCATCGTACCTGTTTGCGGGGATCGTCTCCCCTTTTCCTGTAACAGGTTGCGGCTATCAACAGCTAAGAGGCTGCCGTGTGTCCGGGCGGTATTTCGCATTCTGTTGGTGAGGATGATTCACACTAAGCATTTCAGTATGACGATGAAAGAAAAAAATTTACAGTCCGTACCGTGCTTATCCACCCGACTGAGGTCAACCACCGGTGCTTTTTTCGTCGTGGATGATTAGTAAGAGTGATACGACCGGGCTAATAAGGAAAATGAATAATCATCAGCCTCCCGGCGTTGACACCGGCGTCATAACCCGATATTTCTACACGCCTAAACTGACGCGTGCATGCGCGTAAGCCAGAAGAGGCGCGTCGCCCAGGCAGTGTGTTTGAGGATCCGTATCCATTGATAACATATCAGGGGGAGCGACGCCGAGGTACTAACCACACGGAGTGGGGCGTATCGACTGCAGGGGCTGAATCCTCTGAGTTGTCACCTGAAACGTTCGCAGTCGAACGTGCAGCAAGGTGGAGCGCTTCTGGGTGACTCGTAGTTGTCCCTTTTCTACGTCTGACCCATTTCTGCTCTTTCCTTGTGCCAAGGCTGAAAGATAAAACCTGACACGAGGTAGTCATAGTCATGTCCCAGAATTTAATCGTGGCGAAATTTGGTGGCACCAGCGTTGCCGACTTTGCCGCTATGAACCGCAGCGCCGATGTGGTGTTATCCAATCCTGACGTTCGTCTGGTGGTCCTTTCCGCCTCTGCGGGCGTAACCAATCTGCTCGTTTCCCTGGCTGAAGGCCAGCCGCTGGAGCAGCGCGCCGCGGTGCTGGACGATATTCGTCGTATTCAGTACGCCATTCTTGATGAACTCAAGCAGAGCCAGGTGATCCGTGAAGAGATCGACCGCATGCTGGACAATATTGCCACGCTGGCCGAAGGGGCCGCGCTGGCGACCTCTGCCGCCCTGACCGACGAACTGGTCAGCCACGGCGAGCTGATGTCTACCCTGCTGTTCGTGGAAATTCTGCGTGAGCGCGACGTTACCGCCGAGTGGTTTGACGTGCGTAAAGTGATGCGCACCACCGACCGCTTTGGCCGCGCCGAGCCGGAAGTGGCCACGCTGGCCGAACTGGCTGCCGCGCAGCTTAAACCGCGTATTGCCGAAGCGCTGATCGTCACCCAGGGCTTTATCGGCAGCGAAGAAAAGGGCCGTACCACCACGCTGGGCCGCGGCGGCAGTGATTATACCGCCGCGCTGCTGGGCGAAGCGCTGCATGCCGGCCGTGTGGATATCTGGACCGACGTTCCAGGCATCTACACCACCGACCCGCGCGTGGTACCTGCCGCGAAGCGCATTGATGTAATTACCTTCGAAGAAGCCTCAGAAATGGCCACCTTCGGCGCGAAAATTCTGCATCCGGCCACGCTGCTGCCTGCGGTGCGTAGCGACATTCCGGTGTTTGTCGGTTCCAGCAAGGATCCGTCTGCGGGCGGCACCATGGTGAGCAACAAAACCCAGAATCCCCCGCTGTTCCGCGCGCTGGCGCTGCGCCGTAAGCAGACTCTGCTGACGCTGACCAGCCTTAACATGCTGCACGCCCGCGGCTTCCTCGCCGAAGTCTTCAACATCCTGGCGCGTCACAATATCTCCGTTGATCTGATCACCACCTCCGAAGTGAGCGTGGCGCTGACGCTGGATACCACCGGTTCCACCTCAACCGGCGACAGCCTGCTGACCCAGGCGCTGCTGACCGAGCTTTCCTCGCTGTGCCGCGTGGAAGTGGAAGAGAATCTGGCGCTGGTCGCCATTATCGGTAACGAGCTTTCCAAAGCCTGCGGCGTCGGTAAAGACGTCTTCAGCGTGCTGGAGCCGTTCAGCCTGCGCCTGATCTGCTACGGGGCCAGCAGCTACAACCTGTGCTTCCTGGTGCCGGGCCAGGATGCTGAACAGGTGGTGCAGGCGCTGCACCGCAACCTGTTCGAGTAACCTCTCATCGGGCCAGTGACCGCTGGCCCGACACCCCTTTTTTTTGATGCTATGATGCGGCGGGCCGTCTTTTCCTCGTTCCGGTGAGTACGGCTGTGCTATGGCAATTTTTCAGATAAATAACACAACATTAAACGCCCACCTATCCTCTCGGTGACGGCCGGCGGAACATCGCTGCCGGTTTACGAATCAGCTTATGCCGCAGGGGATATCAAGGGATTAAAAGGATGCTTTTCTATGCTTGCTACCGTTACCCGACTGTTCCCCCTCTGGGCAGTCCTGCTCTCCGTCGCCGCCTATTACACGCCGACCACCTTTACCGGCATCGGGCCTTACGTCACTTATCTGCTGATGCTGATTATGTTCGGCATGGGCGTGACGCTAAACATTGATGATTTCAAGCGCGTGCTGACCCGCCCGGCCCCGGTCATCGCCGGCACCTTCCTGCACTATCTGGTCATGCCGCTGGCGGCATGGGCGCTGGCAAAACTGTTCAATATGCCGCCTGACCTTTCAGCCGGGATGATCCTGGTGGGCAGCGTGGCGAGCGGCACGGCGTCAAACGTCATGATCTATCTGGCGAAGGGCGACGTTGCGCTGTCGGTGACTATTTCTTCCGTCTCCGCGCTGGTTGGCGTCTTCGCCACCCCGCTGCTGACCAAGTTCTACGTGGATACGCATATTCAGGTAGACGTGGTGGGTATGCTGCTGAGCATCGTGAAAATCGTGGTGGTGCCGATTGGCCTGGGTCTGATTATCCATCACACCCTGAACGGCGTGGTGAAGCGCGTTGAGCCGTATCTACCGGCGTTTTCGATGGTGTGTATTCTGCTGATTATCAGCGCGGTGGTGGCGGGCAGCCAGAGCTTCATCGGCTCGGTCGGTCTGGTGGTGATTATCGCGGTGATCCTGCATAACGCCATTGGCCTGCTGGGCGGCTACTGGGGCGGCAAGCTGTTTGGCTTTGATGAGTCCACCTGCCGCACGCTGGCGCTGGAAGTGGGGATGCAGAACTCCGGTCTGGCGGCAACGCTGGGCAAGCTGTACTTCTCCCCGCTGGCGGCACTGCCGGGCGCACTGTTCTCGGTCTGGCACAACCTGTCCGGTTCGCTGCTGGCCGGCTACTGGTCAGGTAAAACGATTAAAGACAAGAAGAAGTAACGCCCTTCAGAACGGGCCACTCTCCGGGTGAGAGTGGCCTGCTTCCGCATCATCCCTTCGCTGCCCGGTCAGCACAGCTCCAGATGGACCTCATGCTGCTCAATGGTTTTCATAATTTCCGGCGGCGGTGCTTCATCGGTAAACAGATAATCAATCAGATTCATACTGCCCAGATTCACCATCGCGTTACGGCCGAATTTGGAGTGATCCGCCACCAGCATCACGCAGCGTGAATTCTCAATAATCGCCCGCTTGGTGCGAACTTCGTGATAGTCAAAGTCCAGCAGTGAACCGTCCAGATCGATACCGCTAATGCCCAGAATGCCGTAATCGAGGCGGAACTGAGAAATATAGTCCAGCGTCGCCTCTCCCATAATCCCGCCGTCGCGGGTGCGCACTTCGCCCCCGGCGAGGATCAGGCGGAAATCGGGCTTGGCCATCAGCAAGACCGCCACGTTCAGGTTGTTGGTGACGATGCGCAGATTGTTGTGGTTCATCAGCGCGTGGGCTACCGCTTCGGGCGTGGTACCGATATCGATAAACAGCGACGCGCCGTCGGGGATCTGGCTGGCAACCCGCTGGGCGATACGCGCTTTCTCCGCAGACCACATCATCTTGCGGTCCTGCCAGGCGGTATTTTCCGAACTGGACGGCAGCGCGGCACCGCCGTGATGGCGATGAATTTTATTCTGCTCGGCCAGATCGTTTAAATCACGGCGAATGGTTTGTGGACTGACGGCAAAATGCTCCACCAGCTCTTCGGTACTGACATAACCCTGGCGACGTACCAGATCGATAATCGCGTCATGACGCTGTGTCTGCTTCAAAAGAGTTCCCCCTGTTATCGTTTTTTCTGGCGGGTATCGACAAATGCCATAGCCAGTCCCACCAGCAGCCCGGCGACGTGGCTCGGCAGACCGGTATTGGCTCCAAATACGCCGGTGGCTTCCAGTATCACCCACACGACAAATAGCCCCATCAGACCGCCGCCGATATTCAGCGGGCTGCGCTCGTCACGAAGCGAATGCAGCCAGGCATAGGCGATCAGCGCATGGTCAACGCCCGACAGCCCGCCAAACCAGAAGCCGTTAAAGCGGGACTGGGCAAAACCGCACAGCAGCGCTGAAATCAGCGCGATGGTAAACAGCTTGCCGCTGCCGAGCTGTTTTTCGATGCGGCCCCCGACGTAAAACCACCACAGCAGGTTAATCAGCAGCGCCAGCAGTGAGAAGTTCATCAGCACGTGGCTGAACCAGCGCCACACCTGGAAATGCTGCATGCTGTCTTTTGGCCAGCCGAGCCAGGCGATTGCCTGCGCATAGCCGCCCATCGCAATCAGCAGATAAACCAGCACCGACAAGATGCTGACGATAATCGTGACCGGCCCGGCCATCTCTTTCATTCTCACCATCAGCGGTGGTCCGGGAGGGCTGACATACTTAATGCCGCTGTCGGTGTTTTCGGTTTTCCAGCTGGCCGCCTGGTAACGGGGGTGATCCGGCTCGCGAATAAACTGGTTGAGTTCGTTTTCGACCACGCTTAACTGAGATTCATCATCCAGCCACAGCGTATAGCCGCCTTCCTGTTCAATACGCAGCGTAATGCCGCGCGTTGCCATGTAGTCAACAAACGCCTGCGCCAGGCGCAGATGGGTAAATTGGGTGATGCGCATAATAGAAGGCAGATTCCCTGTGGATTAAAACGAGAGCGGCAGTATACCCCGTCACACCCGGGCGTGCAGGATTGGGGGACGATAGCGCCGCAGGTCGGTTAGCGAACGCCAGATTCTGTCTGCTGCGGAAACGCGGCGTGCCACGCATCAAAGCCACCGTCGATGCTGTAAGCCTCAGCAAATCCCTGATTCAGCAGATACTGGGCCGCGCCCTTGCTGCTGTTGCCGTGATAGCACATCACCAGCACCGAACCGCTCAGATCGGCGGCGGCCATCAGGGCGGGCAGCGAGTCGTTGGTCAGGTGGAAAGCACCGGTCGCATGCGCCGCGGAGAAGCTTTGCGGATCGCGGATATCAACCAGCAGGGTTTTGCCGTCGGCCAGTTTCTGCCGGGCTTCCTGGACGTTGATACACTCAAATTGTTCCATGGTGGGGTCTCGTTAAAATTCGTCAGATAATCCCTATTGTAGCCTGAAGCGGGTAGGCGATAACCAGACATATCCTGAGTAATTTGCGTAATTGTTAAAGCAATTATGTTACCTGCATCACGCATAAATGTTTTTATCTGGTTAACGCTGGCGTCAATGTTGGTTTGCGATTAATATAATGCTCGAAAACGAACATTATTGAACGATTCCGAACATCGGAGGAGATGACGTGGAAATCAAAGACCTGATCGTAATCGGCGGCGGCATTAACGGCGCGGGTATTGCAGCCGATGCAGCCGGACGCGGATTGTCGGTGCTGATGCTGGAGGCTCAAGACCTCGCCTGCGCTACCTCTTCCGCCAGTTCTAAATTAATCCACGGTGGCCTGCGCTATCTGGAACACTATGAATTCCGCCTGGTCAGCGAGGCGCTGGCCGAGCGTGAAGTGCTGCTCAAAATGGCTCCGCATATTGCCTTTCCGATGCGTTTCCGCCTGCCGCACCGCCCGCATCTGCGCCCGGCCTGGATGATCCGTGTTGGTCTGTTTATGTACGATCACCTCGGAAAGCGTACCAGCCTGCCGGGAAGTAAAGGTTTGCGTTTTGGCGCAGAATCGGTGCTTAAACCTGAAATCGTGCGCGGTTTCGAATATTCCGACTGCTGGGTGGACGATGCGCGCCTGGTGGTGCTCAACGCCCAGGAGATTGAAAAGCGCGGCGGTGAAGTGCGTACCCGCACCCGCGTGACCAAAGCCTGGCGTGAAAACGGCCTGTGGACCGTGGAAGCCGAAGATATCGACAGCGGTAAAGTTTATACCTGGCAGGCAAAAGGCCTGGTTAACGCCGCCGGCCCGTGGGTGAAACAGCTGTTTGATGACGGACTCAAGCTGAAGTCCCCTTACGGCATCCGCCTGATTAAAGGCAGCCATATCGTGGTGCCACGCGTCCATACCCAGAAACAGGCCTACATTCTGCAGAACGAAGACCATCGTATTGTGTTTGTGATCCCGTGGATGGATGAGTTCTCGATCATCGGCACCACCGACGTCGAATATAAAGGCGATCCGAAGGACGTTAAAATTGACGATAACGAGATCGATTACCTGCTGAAGGTTTACAACGGCCACTTTAAGAAAACGCTGGCGAAGGACGATATCGTCTGGACCTATTCCGGCGTGCGTCCGCTGTGCGATGACGAGTCCGACTCTCCGCAGGCGATTACCCGCGACTATACGCTGGACGTGCACGACGAGCAGGGCCAGGCGCCGCTGCTGTCGGTATTCGGCGGCAAACTGACCACCTACCGCAAGCTGGCCGAGCATGCGATGGAGAAGCTCAGCAAATATTATCCGGGCATCGGTGCCGCATGGACCAAAACCTGCGTACTGCCGGGCGGAGATTTTGCCGGAAGCCGTGAAGACTACGCGGCCAGCCTGCGTCGCCGCTATCCGTTTATCACCGAAGAGATGGCCCGTCACTATGCCCGCACCTACGGCAGCAACAGCGAGCTGTTCCTGAAAGAGGCGAAAAGCCTGGACGACCTGGGCGAGCTGTTTGGCCACCATTTCTACGAGGCGGAGCTGCGTTATCTGGTGCAGAAAGAGTGGGCACGCACCAAAGAAGATGCTATCTGGCGCCGGACTAAAGAGGGTATGTGGCTGAACGAGCAGCAGCAGGCGCGCGTTAGCGAATGGCTGGAACAGCACGCGAAACCGGTACTGTCGCTGGCCTCCTGATCGCTACAAACAAAAGGGCGATCGCCAGACAGCGGTCGCCCTTTTCTTTCACTCACGGCCTACAGACGGATGGGCTGGATCCCCCAGATTTCGTCCGCATACTCCTGAATGGTGCGATCCGAAGAGAAGTATCCCATGCCGGCGATATTTATCAGCGTCCGTCGCGTCCACTCGTCCTTATTGCGATAAAGTTTATCCACCTTATCCTGGGTATCGACATAGCTGCGGTAATCCGCCAGCAGCTGATAGTGATCGCCGAGGTTAACCAGTGAATCAAAAATATTACGGTAGCGATTTGGCTCCTGCGGGCTGAACGTTCCGGTGGCGATCTGCGTCAGCACCTGATGCAGCTCCGCGTCCTGCTCATAGTATTTGTGCGGGCTGTAGCCATTGTTACGCAGCGCCTCGACCTGCGGCGTGGTGTTGCCGAAGATAAAGATATTCTCTTCCCCCACGTGCTCCTGCATCTCGACGTTAGCGCCGTCCAGCGTGCCGATGGTCAGCGCGCCGTTCAGGGCAAACTTCATATTACTGGTGCCGGAGGCTTCCGTGCCGGCCAGCGAGATCTGCTCGGAGAGATCGGCCGCCGGAATGATGATCTGCGCCAGGCTGACGCCGTAGTTAGGAATAAACACCACCTTCAGCCGGTTCTTCACCTGCGGGTCGCTGTTAATCACCGTTGCCACATCGTTAATCAGATGAATGATGTGCTTGGCCATGTAGTAAGCGGAGGCGGCTTTACCGGCGAAGATGCAGACGCGCGGCACCCACTCGGCATCCGGGTCCGCTTTGATGCGGTTGTAGCGGGTGATCACGTGCAGGACATTCAACAGCTGCCGCTTGTATTCGTGTATGCGCTTGATCTGCACGTCGAACATGGCGTGAGGATCCACCACGATATCCAGCTTCTGGGCGATAAATACCGCCAGCCGTTTTTTATTCGCCAGTTTGGCATCGCGAATTTTGCTAATGAAATTTGGATAATCAATATGCTGCTTCAGCTCTTCAAGCTGGCTGAGCTCGGTGCGCCAGGTGCGGCCAATCGCCTCATCCAGCACGCCGGACAAGGACGGGTTAGCCAGCGCCAGCCAGCGGCGCGGCGTCACGCCATTGGTTTTATTACAGAAGCGCCCCGGGAAGAGTTTAGCGAAATCAGCAAACAGCGACTGCACCATCAGGTTAGAGTGCAGCTCTGAGACACCGTTAACCTTGTGGCTCACCACCACCGCCAGCCAGGCCATACGCACTTTGCGGCCGTTATTTTCATCGATAATAGAAATACGCGACAGCAGCTCCCAGTCCTCCGGGTACTGATCCTGAATGGTTTTCAGGAAGTAGTCGTTAATCTCAAAGATAATCTGCAGGTGGCGCGGCAGGATCTTGCCAATCATATCCACCGGCCACGTTTCCAGCGCTTCCTGCATCAGCGTGTGGTTGGTGTAGGAAAACACCTGGCAGGCCACGCCGAACGCGTCATCCCAGCTGAATTTGCTCTCATCAATCAGCACGCGCATCAGCTCGGGGATGGCCAGCACCGGATGGGTATCATTCAGGTGGATGGCAATTTTATCCGCCAGATTGTCAAAGGTCTGATGCATTGCCCAATGGCGATGAAGGATATCCTGCACCGTGGACGACACCAGGAAGTACTCCTGACGCAGACGCAGCTCCCGGCCCGAATACGTAGAATCATCGGGGTACAGCACGCGGGACACGTTTTCCGAATGGTTTTTATCTTCCACCGCCGCGAAGTAATCACCCTGATTAAACTTGCCGAGGTTGATTTCGTTACTGGCCTGCGCGCCCCACAGCCGCAGGGTGTTGGTGGCATCGGTATCAAACCCGGGAATGATCTGATCGTAGGCCATCGCCAGCACTTCTTCCGTTTCTACCCAGCGCGAACGGCTGCCTTCCTGCTGAATACGGCCGCCGAAGCGCACCTTATAGCGGGTGTTGAAACGCTGAAACTCCCAGGGGTTGCCGTATTCCAGCCAGTAGTCCGGGGATTCCGCCTGCTGGCCGTCGACGATATTCTGCTTAAACATACCGTAGTCGTAGCGGATGCCGTAGCCGCGGCCAGGCAGTCCCAGCGTGGCGAGAGAATCCAGGAAGCAGGCCGCCAGGCGCCCCAGACCCCCGTTCCCCAGGCCCGGGTCGTTCTCTTCTTCGATCAGCTCTTCCAGGTCGAAGCCCATCTCTTCCAGCGCCGTCTTCGCGTCTTCGTAAATCCCCATGGCCAGCAGCGCATTGGACAGGGTACGACCAACCAGAAACTCCATCGACAGGTAGTAAACCTGCCGGACATCCTGCGACAGCTGGGCACGATTTGAACGCAGCCATCGCTCGACCATTCGGTCGCGTACCGCCAGTAATGTCGCGTTAAGCCACTCGTGTTTATTCGCAATCGACGGATCTTTACCAATGGTAAACATCAGCTTATAGGCAATTGAGTGCTTAAGTGCATCCACGCTGAGCGTCGGTGAGGCATAGGAGAAAGGTGCGTTCATATCAGTTTCCCTTCGTCAGGTTACAACAAACGTTGATAGAGATCGCGGTAGGCCACAGCAGCCACCTGCCAGCTAAAATCCATCCCCATAGCCTGGCGCTGAACATAGCGCCAGAGCGAAGGACGGGACCAGAGGACGAAAGCACGTCGGATAGCGCGCAGCAGTGACCACGCGTTGCTATCTTCAAACACAAAACCGCTGGCGATCCCGTCTGCAAGGTTCTCCAGCGAACAATCATTGACCGTATCGGCCAGGCCACCGGTGCGCCGCACCAGCGGCAGGGTGCCGTATTTCAAGCCATAGAGCTGAGTCAGGCCGCAGGGCTCAAAGCGGCTGGGCACCAGAATCACATCCGCACCGCCCATAATGCGGTGGGAGAACGCTTCGTGATAGCCGATCTGTACGCCCACCTGGCCCGGATATTCGGCAGCGGCGGCCAGGAATCCCTGCTGCAGGACCGCATCTCCGGCCCCCAGCAGCACCAGCTGACCGCCCTGCTCCAGCAGGCCCGGCAGTGCTTCCAGCACCAGATCCAGCCCTTTCTGTTTCGTCAGGCGACTGACGACGGCGAAGATCGGTGCCTTCTCGTCAATTTTCAGCCCCATGGCGATTTGCAGCTGCCGTTTATTCTCAACCTTGGTGTCCAGAACATCGCGGTTGTAGCGCGCTGTCAGCAGCGGATCGTGCTGTGGATCCCAGATAGCCGGATCCACCCCGTTCAGAATGCCGCTCAGCCGCCCTTCCAGCTGGCGCTGTTTCAGCAGGTCTTCCATGCCGTATCCGAACTCCGGCTGGGTGATTTCCTGGGCATACGTTGGGCTGACCGCCGTGATGTGGTCGGCGTAAAACAGCCCGGCTTTGAGATAGGAGATCTGGCCAAAAAACTCCAGGCCGTACATATTGAAGAACGAACGCGGTAGCTGGATCTGCTCCAGATGGTGCGCGTTAAACAGCCCCTGATACGCCAGGTTGTGCACGGTAAACACCGACTTCGCCGGGCGGCCACGGGCGGCCAGATAGGCACAGGTCAGACCGGCATGCCAGTCGTGCGCATGAACCACATCGGGACGCCAGAAGGTATCCAGACCACAGGCCATTTCACAGCCCATCCAGCCCAGCAGCGCAAAGCGCAGATAGTTGTCGGTATAGGCAAACTGTGACTCGTCGTGATACGGACTGCCCGGTCTGTCATAAAGCCCCGGCGCATCGATCAGGTAGATCCCGACCCCGTCATAGTGGCCGAACAGCAGTTCGACATAGCCGGCAAAGGTTTGCAGTTTTGCCACCACGACCGCATCGACAACCCCTTTTTTCAGATCGGGGAATGCCGGAAGTAACACACGCGTATCTATTCCTGCTGCAATCTGCGCCGCCGGTAATGCCCCAACAACATCAGCAAGCCCGCCGGTTTTCAGCAGCGGGAAAATCTCTGAACAGACATGTAACACCTGCATTATCGGCTCCTTAACAGTGCCAGAACGTGATGCTGTCAGGGCATCACGTTTTTCCGCCTAGCTGATCCAGCCGAGCTTCGCCAGCATGGTCCTTGTGACCAGAACAATCCCCTCTTCCGATCGGTGGAAACGCCGCGCATCATCATCCGGATTTTCACCAATCACCGTTCCTTCTGGCAGCACGCAGGCGCGGTCGATCACGCAGCGACGCAGGCGGCAGGAGCGTCCTACCTCCACGTCCGGCAGTAACACCGACGACTCAATATTGCAGAAGGAGTTAATTCGAACCCGGGAGAACAGCACCGAGTTCACTACCACCGAGCCGGAAATGATACAGCCTCCCGACACCAGGGAATTCATTGTCATACCGTGGCTGCCCGACCGATCCTGGACGAATTTCGCCGGCGGCAGCGGTTCCATATGGGTGCGAATAGGCCAGGTACTGTCGTACATGTCCAGCTCCGGGGTAACCGAAGCCAGATCGAGATTCGCCTTCCAGTAGGCTTCCAGCGTACCGACGTCGCGCCAGTAGGGCTCGCTTGGCTCCCCGCTCTGTACGCAGGACAAACTGAAGGAGTGCGCCAGTGCTTCACCGCTGGCGACGATCTTCGGCAGCAGATCTTTGCCGAAGTCGTGGTCGGATTCCGGCAGATCCTGATCCGCTTCCAGCAGCCCGTAAAGATAGTCGGCGTCAAATACGTAGATCCCCATGCTGGCCAGCGCCTTGCTGTCATCACCGGGCATCGACGGTGGATCGGCGGGTTTCTCCAGAAATTCCACCACGCGGTTGTTTTCATCCACCTTCATCACACCAAACGAGCTTGCCTCCTCCAGCGGGACCGGCAGACAGGCGATGGTGCAGCGCGCGTCGTTTTCAACGTGGTCGATCAGCATGCGCGAGTAATCCATCTTGTAGATATGGTCGCCTGCCAGAATCACGATGTACTTGGCGCGATAGCGTCGGATGATGTCGAGGTTCTGGGTGACCGCATCGGCGGTACCGCGATACCAGTGTTCCGTCGACAGCCGCTGCTGCGCAGGCAGAAGATCGACGAATTCGTTCATCTCTTCATTCAAAAACGACCAGCCGCGCTGAATGTGCTGCACCAGCGTATGCGACTGATACTGGGTGATCACTGCGATCCGGCGGATCCCCGAATTGAGACAGTTGGAGAGTGCGAAGTCGATGATGCGGAACTTGCCGCCGAAGTGCACCGCCGGTTTCGCGCGCTTGGCGGTCAGATCGCGCAGGCGCGTCCCCCGGCCGCCGGCGAGGATCAGGGAAACGGTTTGCGTTGGCAGTTGTCTTGCCAGCATCAGAGGATCGTGCTTATTAGATTTAGCCATGCCTTACTCCTGGTATGATTTTTCCTGGAACACACACACACCGTGCGCTGCGCCATGCCAGACAGTTAACAGGATCGGGTTATCTTCCCCGGCAAAGGGCGGAATGGCGTGCCAATTCCCCTGAGGTAATACCAGATCGCACACTTCTTCGGTGGCGTTGAGCACGATAAGCCAGTGCTGTGAAAGCCGGATTTGCAAACGATGTGCTCCCTGCTGCCACTCACTGGTACTCAGCGGCTGACCCTGGTGATTCAGCCACTCGACGTTTCCATCGCCTTCCTGCCACCAGCAATCGCTCTGCAGCGCCGGAATACGACGGCGCAAATGGATTAACGCGGCGGTGAAGGAAAACAGCCCGCTGTCGTGATGCTGCCAGTCAAGCCAGGTCAGCGGGTTATCCTGGCAATAGGCATTATTATTTCCGTGCTGGCTGTGGCCGTGTTCATCCCCCGCCAGCAGCATCGGCGTTCCCTGCGCCAGCAGCAGCGTGGCCAGCAGGCCATGCACGCTGCGGCGGCGATGCTCCGTAATAAGCAGCGGCGCACGCAGCCCTTCAACGCCGTGGTTGTGACTGAAGTTATTATTACTGCCATCGCGGTTGTCTTCGCCGTTAGCTTCGTTGTGCTTATGATTAAAGCTGACGACGTCGCGCAGGGTAAAACCGTCATGCGCGGTGATCAGATTAATGCTGCTGGAAGGTCGCCGGCCGTCGCGCTGAAAGACGTCGCTCGACGCCGCAAAGCGTCGGGCAAACTCGCCGTTGGAGAGATCGCCGTACAGCCAGTAGCGGCGGGCAGCATCGCGGAAGTGGTCATTCCATTCGGCAAACGGCACCGGGAAATTGCCCACCTGATAGCCGCCTGGCCCGATATCCCACGGCTCGGCGATCGTTTTGCACCGTGACAGTAGCGGATCGGCGGCTATCGCCTGAAACAGCGGCGCATCGCGCCGGTAGTCAGGCGTGCGGCCCAGGACCGTGGCAAGATCGAAGCGGAAGCCGTCAACGTGGCACACCTCCACCCAGTAACGCAGGCAGTCAAGCGCCCACGCCATCACCTGCGGATGGCTGAGATTTTGCGTATTGCCGCAGCCGGTCCAGTTCTGGTATTCGCCCTGCTCCGTCAGCCAGTAGTAGCTCTGGTTATCAATGCCGCGCATCGACAGCATCGGGCCGGTTTCTTCCAGCTCCGCCGTGTGGTTAAACACCACGTCCAGAATTACCTCGATCCCTGCCTGATGCAGCGCTTTCACCGCCCGCTGGAACTCTTCGCGCGCGTTCTGCCCGGCAGCATAGCGGGTATCCAGCGCGTAGCAGGCCAGCGGGTTGTAGCCCCAGTAGTTGGTCAGCCCCATGCGCTGCAGCCGCGGCTCGCTGGCGAAGCAGGCCACCGGCAGCAGCTCGAGGCTGGTGATCCCCAGCCGCTGAAAATAGGCAATCATCACCGGATGCCCCAGCGCGGCGTAGGTGCCGCGGATCTCCGGCGGAAGATCGGGATGCTGGCAGGTCAGGCCGCGCACATGCGCTTCGTAAATCACCGTGCTGCCCCAGGGAACCCGCGGCGCGGCGTCATCTTCCCAGTCGAAGTCATCGGCCAGCACCACGCATTTCGGCGCGATGCTGCCGTTATCCACAGCGTCCGGTTCCCGGTCGCCGCACTGAAAACGCGGATCGTCGGTCACCTCACCCTGTACCTCATGCGCGCAGGGATCCACCAGCAGCTTCGCCGGATTAAACCGTTTACCCTGTTCCGGTGCCCACGGACCGTGTACCCGATAGCCGTAGCGCTGGCCCGGATGGATGGCTGGCAGGTAACCGTGCCAGATATCGCCGCTGCGCGCGGGCAGATCGATACGTTTCTCGCGGCCTTTTTCATCAAACAGGCACAGCTCCACGCGCTCCGCATGCTGAGAGAACAGCGTAAAATTCACGCCTTTCCCGTCATAGCTGGCCCCGAGAGGCTGCGGTTTACCTGAACGTATCGGTGCCATGAGATTACGCCTCCCGAACCAGCCACAGGGTGGAGAGCGGCGGCAGCGTCAGGCTCAGCGAGTGGCTGCGATTATGGCTGCCCCAGTCGTCGGTATCGATCGTGCCGCAGTTGCCGAGATTGCCGCCGTGATAGTGGCCGGAATCGGTGTTCAGCACTTCACGCCAGCGCCCGCCCTGCGAGACGCCAAAGCGGTAATTTTCACGCGGTACGGGGGTGAAATTACTGGCGACGATCAGCTCATTACCCTCTCTGTCGCGGCGAACAAACACAAAGACCGAGTTTTCAAAATCATCCACGACCAGCCACTCAAATCCGGCCGGTTCAAAGTCGAGCTGATGCAGTGCCGGGAAGGCGCGGTAGGTGTGGTTGAGATCGCGCACCAGCCGCTGCACGCCGTTATGCCAGCTATCGCCGCCCTCCAGCAGGTGCCAGTCCAGGCTGCTGTCGTGATCCCACTCGCGCCCCTGGGCAAATTCGTTACCCATAAACAGCAGTTTTTTGCCGGGGAAGCCGAACATCCAGCCGTAATAGGCGCGAAGGTTAGCGAATTTCTGCCAGGCATCGCCCGGCATACGGTCAAGAATCGATCGTTTGCCGTGCACCACTTCATCGTGTGACAGCGGCAGCACAAAGTTTTCGGTGTAGTTGTAGAGCATACCGAAGGTCAATAAATCGTGATGATAGCGGCGGTGAACCGGATCCAGCTTCATGTAGTCGAGGGTGTCGTGCATCCAGCCGAGGTTCCATTTGAACCAGAATCCCAGCCCGCCCATTTCCGGCGGGCGCGAGACGCCGTTAAAGTCCGTCGACTCTTCGGCCACGGTGATGGAGCCCGGCGCGGCGTGGCCCAGCGTGCGGTTGGTGTAGCGCAGGAAGGAGATAGCCTCCAGATTTTCCCGCCCGCCGTAGTAGTTCGGCACCCATTCGCCTTCGGCACGGCTGTAGTCGCGATATATCATCGAGGCCACAGCATCCACCCGCAGCCCATCAATGCCAAACCGTTCTATCCAGTACAGCGCATTGCCCGCCAGGTAATTGCTCACCTCCCGGCGGCCAAAGTTGTAGATCAGGGTATTCCAATCCTGATGGAAGCCCTCGCGCGGATCGCTGTGTTCATACAGATTCGTGCCGTCAAAGTTGGACAGGCCAAATTCGTCAGAGGGGAAATGCCCCGGAACCCAGTCGAGCAGCACGTTAAGCCCGGCGTTGTGCGCCGCGGCGATAAACGAGCGGAATTCGTCGCGGGTACCAAAACGTCGGGTGGGCGCGTAAAGGCCCAGCGGCTGATAGCCCCAACTGCCGTCGAAGGGATGCTCGTTTATCGGCATCAGTTCCAGGTGGGTGAATCCCATCTCCACGGCATAAGGCACCAGCTGTTCCTCCAGCTCTTTGTAGCTCAGCCAGAAGTTGTTATCGGTATGCCGACGCCAGGATCCCAGATGCACCTCGTAAATTGAGATCGGGGCATCAAAGCCGTTGGCACGCTGGCGCTCGGGGGAAATTTCGGTCTTTTCCGGCAGGCCGCAGATCATAGAGGCGGTCTGAGGACGCATCTGGGCTTCAAAAGCGTACGGATCGGCCTTCATCCGCAGCTGGCCGTGGGCATCAACGATTTCGAATTTGTACAGCTGCCCGGGCCGGGCGGCCGGAATAAACAGCTCCCAAACACCCAGCTCGCGACGGAAGCGCATTGGATGGCGGCGACCGTCCCAGTAGTTAAACTCGCCCACTACCGAAACGCGCTGGGCGTTGGGTGCCCAGACGGCAAAGCGCGTGCCGATCACGCCATCAATCACATCGGCGTGCGCGCCCATTTTTTCATAGGGCCGCAGGTGAGTGCCTTCCGCCAGCAGCCAGCTGTCCATTTCGGGCAGCAGCGAGCCAAACCGGTAGGCATCATCAATCAGGTTTTGCTGGCCGTGCCACGTCACCGCCAGCTGATAGCGAAACATATTCTTGCGGCGGGGGATCACCGCCTGGAAAAAACCGCGCCCGTCCAGGCACTCCAGCTGCGCGCATTTACGGCCGGTACTGGTTTCAATGACCCAGACTTCGCTGGCGTCCGGCAACAGTGCGCGAACCACCAACCCTTTAGCAGTTTGATGCATACCCAACAGAGAAAAAGGGTCAGCGAGGTGACCAGAAAGTAAAGCGTTAATCACACGGCGATCGGCAAGCTCTGACATGACTTTCTTCCCATGATAGATGGCAGGCGATATCTGGGCGTTTTCCGCCCACGACATACTCTGCTCTTCATTGAGCCTAATCGCATGCTGCTGGAGAGGTGACCATCCACTGGAAAAACCACCGCGGCACGCGAGAATAAACCCTTAAGCGAAACTTTTTTTAACTGATGGAACAACGACTGATTTAAGCATAGCCAGGTGACAACAATAGCCGCGTACGAAAGCGTAAATATATTTCTTTCACATCAAACTGAACTGCTGTTAAGGCATAAGGCAGGAACGTCAGAAGCTTCTTAGACGCCAGATGGGCTGAGCCCCGAATCAGGCGGAAAAACTCAGAACGGTGGATCGGGTATTCGGAAAAACGGGTAATAGCGGGTGGTGCCGTTAGTGATAATGACTGAATCAGAAAATAACAAACAGACACTTTCCCCTGCCGCAGGCGACAGGGGAAAGCGCGGCCGATTAGCCTACCAGCAGGCGCAGCATACGGCGCAGCGGTTCAGCCGCGCCCCACAGCAGCTGGTCGCCAACGGTGAAGGCAGAAAGGTATTCCGGCCCCATATTCAGCTTACGCAAACGGCCTACCGGCGTGTTCAGCGTGCCGGTGACCGCTGCAGGCGTCAGTTCACGCATCGTCAACTCACGGTCATTCGGCACCACTTTCACCCACTCGTTGTGGGAGGCCAGCAGCTGGGTTATCTCATCCAGCGGCACGTCTTTTTTCAGTTTCAGCGTAAAGGCCTGGCTGTGGCAGCGCAGCGCACCGACGCGAACGCACAGACCGTCAACGGGAATGACGCTGTCAGTGCGCAGGATTTTGTTGGTTTCCGCCTGGCCTTTCCACTCTTCGCGGCTCTGGCCGTTATCCAGCTGTTTGTCGATCCATGGGATCAGGCTGCCGGCCAGCGGTACGCCGAAGTTATCGGTAGGCAGGGTGCCGCTGCGGGTCAGCTCGGTCACCCGGCGCTCGATGTCGAGGATCGCCGATGCCGGATTTTGCAGCTCTTTCGCCACGTGGTCATGCAGCATGCCCATCTGAGCCAGCAGTTCGCGCATGTGGCGCGCGCCGCCGCCGGATGCCGCCTGATAGGTGGCAACGGATGCCCACTCCACCAGATCGTTGGCAAACAGACCGCCCAGCGACATCAGCATCAGGCTGACCGTGCAGTTACCGCCCACGAAGGTTTTAATGCCGTTGTTCAGGCCGTCGTGGATAACCTGGTGGTTCACCGGGTCGAGGATAATAATCGCATCGTCCTTCATGCGCAGCGTGGAAGCAGCGTCAATCCAGTAACCCTGCCAGCCAGCGGCACGCAGTTTTGGATAGACTTCACTGGTGTAATCGCCACCCTGGCAGGTGATGATGATATCCAGCGCGCTCAGCGCATCAATATCAAACGCATCCTGCAGCGTACCGGCAGAGCGGCCGCCAAACTCCGGCGCGGCCTGGCCGTGCTGGGAAGTGGAGAAAAACACCGGTCGAACAACGTCAAAGTCACGTTCTTCGATCATACGCTGCATCAGCACGGAACCAACCATGCCACGCCAACCGACAAGTCCTACAGTTTTCATATCTACCTTTACCTCGGGCCCGCACTGATAACGCCCGTAATTCAGTTAAAATCACCGGAATGTACTCTGTCCAAATCTACAAGGTGCAGCAAAAGTGGCAAGTGAATTAAATCGATTGAGGGAATTTTTTTAGCAGAGGGGCTAATAATCCACGGCAGACGGCGTGAGACAGAAGTATTAACCGGAGTCGCGGATGAGGTCAGCAACCCTATTATTGTTGTTAAACTGGATTTTAAGGTGGGTTTTACCGAGGATTATAGGGATTTTTGCTTATCAGAAGCCGAAACATCGTCATAGAGCGGTAATATACAGAATTGAGGAGGGGCGGCTCATATTGCCGCCCCTCTCACCTATTACGACAGCAGCTCGAAAGCGATCATGCCGATAATCGCGCCCACCGTCCCGAGGATGGTTTCCATCATCGTCCAGGTCTTCAGGGTTTGCCCTTCCGTTGCGCCGGTAAAACGGCCAAACAGCCAGAAGCCGGCGTCGTTGACGTGGCTGAAGATAATTGAGCCTCCGGCAATACAGATCGACAGCGCGGCAAGCTGCGCACCGGAATAATGCAGCGGCTCAATCACCGGCATAATCAGCCCGACGGCGGTCAGGCAGGCTACGGTCGCCGAGCCCTGAATAATACGTACCGCGCCGGACAGCACGAAGCAGGCCAGCGCAACCGGCAGGCCCGCGCCGGTCAGCGCATTGCCCAGTGCCGGGCCCACGCCGGAATCCACCAGCACCTGCTTAAATACGCCGCCGGCACCGATCACCAGCAGGATTATTCCCGCCGGCTGCAGCGCCGCGCCGCAGATCTGCATCACGCGCTCTTTGTCCATGCCCTGGCGCCAGGCCAGGCCGTAAATGGCCACCAGACAGGCCAGCAGGATCGCGGTAAACGGGTGGCCGATAAACTCCAGCCACTCATACAGGCGGGAACCGGGTTCGGTAAAGCGCGCGCCGATGGTTTTCAGCCCCACCAGCACCAGCGGGAACAGGATCAGCGACAGGCTGAAGCCAAACGACGGCAGCTTGCTCTCATCAAATTCGGGATGTTCGCTTTCCGCCGGAGGCGTGAACTGCACGTGCTGGCTGATAAAGCGGCCAAACAGCGGACCGGCAATCAGCATGCCCGGGATCGCCGCGCACAGCCCCAGCAGGATCATCCAGCCGAAATCTGCATGCATCTGCGAGGCCAGCAGCATCGGTGCAGGCCCTGGCAGCAGGAACGCCGCCGCTGCGGCAACCCCGGCAAACAGCGGGATAACCAGCTTCACCAGGTTATCCCCGGTGCGGCGCGCCACGGCGAAGGCGATACTGATGAGCAGCACCACCGCCACTTCGAAGAACAGCGGCAGCGCGCAGATCAGTCCGGCAATGCCCATCGCATAGTGCGCGCGGCTTTCGCCGAAGGCCTTCAGCATGCGGATGGCTATCTGGTCAACCGCGCCGGTTTCATGCAGGATTTTGCCAAACATGGCCCCCAGCGCCACGACAATCGCGAGGAAGCCGAGCGTGCCGCCCATGCCCTTTTCCATCGTCTGGGCGATTTTATCCAGCGGCATGCCGGAAAACAGACCGGCACCAATCGACACTAACATCAGCGCCACAAAAGCGTGCATGCGCGCCTTCATCACTAAAAACAGCAGCAGTAATACCGAACCCGCTGCGGTCAAAACCAGTGTTGCAGTACTCATTACACCCTACTTACTTAGTCTTGTTGATGGCACCGTCAATGGTTTTCAGCGTTGAGGCAACAACGTCATCAAGGGACTGATTAATATCCACAACCAGCACATCTTTCTCTTCACTGCCCGGTTCTTCCAGCGTGGCGAACTGGGTGACCAGCATCTGCGGCTTGAAGAAATGACCTTTGCGCGCGCGCAGGCGGGATTCAATGGTGTCGAAATCGCCCTTCAGGTAGACGAAAGAAAGGTTCTGATTCCCTTCGCGCAGGATGTCACGGTAGTGTTTTTTCAGCGCCGAGCAGACGATCAGCGACACGTCATTGGTGCGCTGCATGGCGAACGCGGCGTCGTTAATCGCCTTCAGCCACGGTTTACGGTCGGCGTCGTCCAGCGGGTGACCACCGGCCATTTTTTCAATGTTCGCCCGCGGATGCAGGAAATCGCCGTCAAGAAACGCGGCTTTCAGTTCGTGTGCCACAGCATTTGCAACGGCAGATTTGCCGCTGCCGGATACGCCCATCAGTACAAATACGTGATTGGACGGGGTAGATGAGGTCATTTTTTTTGCTCCGTCAGAGTCATAAGCAGGTGTGAACGGCAATTTGTTATCGGTAACATTGTCTGGTGCTGTACAAATTATGGCAACAGCTGCGGCGGGAAAAGCTGGTAAATGTGAGGAGCTTCAAAAAAACGGTAAATTCAGAGGGAAAGGGGCACAAACAGATAACGGACGCGAATGCGCCCGTTGGGGTTAAATGCTTTCGCCGACAGACAGCGTAAAGCCGATATCCAGCGGCCCGGCATCGACCTCTTCCCCGCGAATACGCGCCAGCAGCATCGTGGCGGCTTCGTGGCCCATCTGCTCGCGCGGGGTCTGCACGGTAGCCAGCCGCGGCGTGGTGGCTTTAGAAATATCGTGGCCGTGAAAACCGGCGATCGCCATCTGTTCCGGCACCCGCAGCCCCTGCCGCTGGCACTCAAACATCGCGCCTACCGCCAGGTCGTCGTTGGTACAAAACAGGCTGTCGGTCTGCGGGTAGCGCTTCTGCGCCTCGCGCAGCAGCATCGCACCGGCGGTAAACGACGAGGCCGCTTCCATCATCACGGTTTTTGGCTCCAGCCCCGCTTCACGCATCGCCTGGGCATAGCCGCGCTCTTTTTGCAGCGTTCGTTCATCCAGCCGCGCGCCGAGGTAAACCGTATGACGGTGGCCGCGCTGCAAAATGGCCTGGGTCATCTGCCGCGCCGCCTCAACGTTATCGAACCCTACCGCCATATCCAGGCAGGGAGAGACGCTGTCCATCATCTCAATCACCGGAATGCCGGCGGTCTCAATCATCCGCAGGCTGGCGGCGGTGTGGGTGCGTTCGGTGAGGATCAGGCCGTCGATATTCCAGCCCAGCAGGGAGCGCAGCTGCAGCTCCTCTTTCTCGGGGCTGTAGCCGAAGTGGCCGACCAGCGTCTGATAGCCCGCCGCATCGGTCACGGTTTCGATGCCGCGCAGCACGTCGGCAAACACCTGGTTGGTCAGCGACGGCAGCAGCACGCCAATCGCCCGGCTGGTGGCGTTTGACAGCATATCCGGCGCACGGTTAGGAATGTAGCCCAGCTCATCCAGCGCGGCGGCAATCTTGCCCTGCAGCGCGGCGGAAACCTGCTCGGGGTTACGCAGATAGCGGCTGACGGTCATTTTAGTGATGCCGATACGATCGGCAACATCCTGAAGTACCGGTCTTTTTTTCTTCATTAGGCTTCAGCTGGTTGGTCGGTATCCGGCTGAGTGTAACAAAAATGCGCGGGAAAAAGAGGAAGGGCGCGGTTTCCCGCGCCCAAAGTGTGATGCAGTTATCTTCGCGCGGCTTAAACCGGCGGCAGATCGAACAGCAGGATTTCAGCATCGCTGCCGGCGGTAATCGCCAGAGAGGACTCATCCCAGATAGCAAACGCATCGCTGGTGGTGGCCGCTTCGCCATTCACGGTAACATCGCCTTTCACCACCTGGATCCAGATCTTGCGGCCTTCGGCCACTTCTGCGGTCCCCTGCTCGCCCGCTTTAAACGCCCAGCGGGACAGCGTCATATCCTGATAAACCTTCAGTGAACCGTCGCGCGCATCCGGTGACAGCACCAGCTGGCGGCCCTGAACATCATCAAAGCGTCGCTGTGCGTAGCGTGGCTCAATGCCGTTTTTTTCCGGGATAATCCAGATCTGATACAGGTGCAGCGGCACCTCTTTGCTGCCGTTGTACTCGGAGTGACGCACGCCGGTGCCCGCGCTCATAATCTGGAACTCACCCGCCGGGATCTGCTCTTTATTGCCCATGCTGTCCTGATGCTCCACGGTGCCGGACAGCACGTAGGTCAGGATTTCCATATCTTTATGAGGATGAGTACCAAAACCCTGGCCGCCATCGATCACGTCTTCGTTAATCACCCGCAGCGCGGAGAAGCCCATAAAGTTGGCGTCGTAATAGTTAGCGAAAGAAAAAGTGTGATAGCTGTCCAGCCAGCCGTGGTTCGCGTGGCCACGATCTTGTGCTTTGCGTAAGTAGATCATATTCAATTCTCCTCAATGTTTTAACGTAGTCTGCGCCCGAACAGCCTGCGTTGATAGCGGAGAAAATTGTCTCCTCTGTTCAAATTATTCGATGAAATAGTGGCGATAGCATCAGTCAGGTTGGAATAGCGGCAACAAAGCGACAGCGCTATTCACGACGACAGTAGAAATGGCTTCAGCAGGGAAATCTGCACCGAACCGGGAATGAGTAACTGGGTAACTGGGTAACTGGGTAACTGGGTAACTGGGTAACTGGGTAACTGGGTAACTAGGTAAGATTGGATGGTAAAGGCAAAACGCAGGCAAAAAAAAAGCCAGCACCCGAGCTGGCTAAGAAACACTGGAAGCAATGTGAGCAATGTCGTGCCTTCTCAGCCAGTAGCAGAGCTCTGCTGAAAACGCATAGCAATAATAATCATTATCATTCGCACTTGTAAAGCTCTTTCCTGATTATTTTTTACTTGATCTGATGATAAAAAACCCTGATTTTAAAGAGGATTTCTAAACTAAGGAGAGTAAAGGTGAGTGAGATTATCGTTCGACACGCCGAGCCTGATGACGCTGCGGCGCTGCATCAGATGTACAGCCAGCCGGAAACCTACAGCGATACGCTTCAGCTCCCTTACCCTTCACTACAGCGCTGGCAGGAGAAGCTAAAGAACACGCCGGAAGGCCAGCATATGCTGGTGGCCTGTATTGACGGCCAGATTGTCGGCCAGTGCTTTGTTGCGCTGAATGCCCCGGCGCGCCGCCGTCATACGGCGACGTTTGGCCTTGGCGTGGACGTCCGCCACCGCGGTAAAGGCGTGGCGAAGGCGATGATGACGGCGATAGTCGACCTCTGCGATAACTGGCTGCAGGTGGATCGCATTGAGCTCACCGTGTATGCCGACAACCAGGCGGCCATTGCACTGTATGAGAAATTTGGCTTCGTGACCGAAGGCCGTGGCGTTCGCTTCGGCGTGCGTAACGGCGTGCAGGTCGATGCGCTGTTTATGGCGCGTCTGAAAGACTGAATCCAGCGGGTGACGCCTACAGATTAAAGGGCGTCACCACGCTCACCCGCGAAAACACCCCCACTTCCTCTTCCGGCGGCAAAAAGCCGTGAAAGCGCAGGATCGCCTGCATGGCGCTGCGGGCATCGGCGCGCAGATCGTGATCGATCACCGCATCCAGCTGCCGCGCGGCCAGCATTTCACGATTTTCCTCATCCAGATCGTGGGCAATAAAGGCTCGCAGGGGGCGCTGCTGGCTGGCAAAGGCGCGAAAGATAGCGCGATTGCCGCCGCCAACGCCGTATACCGCGCTGATGGCCGGATCGCTGACCAGCGCGTCGCTCACCCGCTCAAACGTCAGGCTGTCCACGCCGTAGCCTTCGCTGATGCGTACCACCTTATGCTGTGGCGCAAGCTGGCGCAGCCCGTCGCTAAAGCCTGCCACCCGCTCCTCTTCGCCGCGGAATCCGGCGCTGCTCAGCACCACCGCCACCGAATGAGGCTGCGGTCCCAGCCAGCGCGACAGCAGCCAGGCCGCCGTGCGCCCTGCGCTACCGTTATCCATGCCCACATAGCGAATACGCGCGCTGTCGGGCAGGTCGGTGACCAGCGTCACCACCGGCACCCGCTGATGCAGCAGTTCTTCCACGCTGGCGTTCAGCGGCGCTTCATCACTGACCTTGAGAATGACGCCGTAGCTGTCGCTGCCGCAGCGCAAAAGCAACTGCTGGAGTGCCTTCGCATCGATCTGTTCAAAGACGTGAAAACGCAGCATCAGGCGGAACGGCGCCAGGCTGCCGAGCTGGCTGAGCAGAGCGGCGCTGACCAGCGAGCTGAAGCGCTCGGGCGTATGCAGCACCACGTCAATATTCAGCGTTCTGCCGCTGGCCAGATTCACCCGCTGCTGTAGCTCAAGATCGCGGATGGCGGCGGCAATGCGCCGATCGGTCTGCGGATGCACGCTGCCGCGCTTGTGCAGCGCGCGGTCTACCGTCGCCTTGCTGACCCCCGACTGTGCGGCGATCTGTTTGATGGAGAACTTCATAATTTGAGGTCTTTTTGAGGTTATCGGTGCGTGTTGTTAAAAAAATGTAAGTGATAAGGTGGCTCAGAGCAATTGTTCCTCACCCTGTATCCGATAAAAAACAAGAAAGGCGCTTAATCATGAGTTCAGACTTCAACAATCAGTTTCAGAACAAAGTGTATGTGGTGACCGGCGGTACCCAGGGCCTGGGTGCGGCAGTGGCCGAGCTGCTGGCCGAGCGCGGCGCGCGCGGCCTGATTATCTGCGGTCGTAACGCCCGAGCCGGCGAAGAACAGGTGGCGAAGCTGCGTGCGCTGGGCTGCGATGCCGGATTCGTGGCCGCCGATCTTACCGATCCACATTCCTGTGAGCAGGTGATCGCCGCAGCGGAAAGCCGCTTCGGCGTGCTGCACGGCCTGGTCAACTGCGCGGGGATGTCCGATCGCGGCACCATCCTCAACACCACCCCCGAGCTGTTTGACGCAATCTTCGCCGTCAACGTTCGCGCACCCTTCTTTCTGATGCAGGCGGCAATCAAACTGATGGTGGCGAACGGCACGGAAGGCAGCATCGTCAATATCATCACCATGACCTCCCACGGCGGTCAGAGCTTCCTCACCACCTACGCCGCTTCAAAAGGCGCGCTGGTCACGCTGACGAAAAACGTAGCGTTCAGCGCCATGCGCAACCGCATCCGGGTCAACGGACTGAATATCGGCTGGATGGACACGCCGCACGAGGATGATATTCAGAAGCAGTATCACCAGGCCTCCGATGACTGGCTGGAGAAAGCCGAGCGCGAGCAGCCGTTTGGCCGCCTGCTGAAGCCGCGGGAAGTGGCGCGCGGCGTGGCGTTTCTACTCTCTGAAGAGTCCGGGATGATGACCGGCGCGGTGATCGATTTCGACCAGAACGTGGTGGGCTGCGGCGACGACGGCGCGCCAAAACCACAGCAGCCGTTGAGCCTGTAAGGAGTGGCTATGAATGATATCTATCTGCAGGAAAAGCAGCTGAAGATTGATGAGTTTGCGGCGGTGTGTCGCCAGACGCTGCGCCAGGAGGAGTATCCGCTGGCGCAGAGCAGCGAGCTGAACGTGCTGATTTACCGCGCCGATTCGCTGTTAAGCGCCGCGCGTGACGACCGTAAAGCGGTGCTGAGCGAGCTGCACCGCGCGCTCTCTTCCGGCCCCGGCGTGTTTGTGGTGAAAGGGCTGTATGACAACCTGGCGGCGGTAGACCGCAGCAGCCAGCTGTTTGAAGCGATTCTGAAAGACGAAGCCGCAGCGGGCGGCGGCGGCGATCACTTTGCCAAAGCGGGCAGCAACGGCCGCATCTGGAATGCGCTGCAAAAAGTCGCGGAGCGCGATGCCGACGCCTTTATTGATTACTACGACAATCCGCTGCTGGCAACGATCTGTGAAAGCTGGCTGGGGCCGGGCTACGAGATGACCGCCCAGGTGAACCAGGTTCGCCCCGGCGGCAAGGCCCAGCAGCCGCATCGCGATTATCACCTCGGTTTCCAGAGCAATGAAGTCGTTGAGCAGTTCCCGCTGCCGCTGCAGATCCTGTCGCAGTACCTGACGTTACAGGGTGCGGTGGCGCACAGCGATATGCCGATCGAGTCCGGTCCGACCCAGTTGCTGCCGTGGTCGCAGCAGTATCAGGCGGGCTATCTGGCCTGGCGGGATCCGCAGTTTATTGCCTTTTTCCAGCAGCATGCCATCCAGCTTCCGCTGCACAAAGGCGACGGCCTGTTCTTCAACCCGGCGCTGTTCCACGCGGCGGGCAACAATGTGACGCAGGACCGCGTGCGCACCGCCAACCTGCTGCAGGTGTCGTCAAGCTTTGGCAAAACCATGGAGAAGGTCAACCATATCAAGGTGCTGCAAAGTATCTATCCGGCCCTGCTTCAGCGCGACCTGCCGGAAGATAAGCTCAGTGCCGTTATTTCATCCGCCGCGGAGGGCTACTCATTTCCAACCAATCTGGATACCGATCCGCCGCTGGGCGGGCTGGTGCCTCAGACCCAGCAGGCGCTGCTGTTGCAGGCACTGCAGGAGAAGTGGACGCCGGTGCATTTCAACCAGCAGCTGGCGGAGCATACGCAGAAGCGCCAGGCCTGATACCGGGCCAAATGCCCGCCTTCATGCCTGGTGCCGCATCCAGCGGGGAAGCTAACGATTTTGACCTTATGGAACTGTATGCCGTGCTGATTTAGCGGGTGAATCACCCCGGCGCACCGCCCCCTGCGGGCCGGTGCGCCGATTGTTAACCGCGTTCCCCACGCGGCTCCGGCAAAAAGATGCCGGAATTACTCATCATCTTTATCATCATCCGCCTGTTCCAGTACGCTGTAGGCCACCGCGCAGAACAGCGAGTTCAGGCGCTTCATATCGCCCAGCAGCCCCAGGTGCAGCGAACTGGTTTCGATACTCTGCACGTTATGCTGATGCAGCCGATCGACGTGAGCATGGGAATAGCGGCGGTTGGTGATGCGGAAGCGATGCTTCGAACGGCGCAGACGCTTGGCGCTGGTCAGATCGCGGGAGAGGAACACCGACAGGCTGAGGCGCAGATTGCTGGTTAACAGCTCAAGCTGCGCATCCAGCTCCTGCATCCCTTCAACGGAGAACGCCCGCCGCGCGGCCAGCGATTTATCCGCCACGTCGCCGCTCATGCGCTCAAGAATATCCCCGGACTGCTCCAGGTTCAGCGCCATCTCAATGATTTCGGCCCAGCGGCGCGAATCCTCTTCCGGCAGGTCTTCCTTCGGCATCTGCGCCAGATAGAGTTTTATCGCCGTGTACAGCACGTCGACATCATCATCGAGTTTGCGGATCTCCCGATCCTCACGCAGTTCACCGTGAATGACCTTGCTGAACGTCGCCAGCATCTGCTCCAGCACGTCACCCATTCGCAGCGTTTCACGGGCCGCATTGGCCAGCGCCAGCGCCGGGGTATCCAGCGAGCTGGTATCAAGGTGTTTCGGCTTCAGCCGCAGGTCGTTTTCCGGCTCCTCACGGATAAGGCGCTTACACAGCCCGGCCATCGGCTCGGCAAACGGCACCATAATCACACAGCGGATCAGGTTGTAGAAAACGTGGAAGAAAATGACCAGTTCTTCATCGCTGACCGGCAGCTTCGCCAGCCAGTCCGCCAGCAGATCGATAAAAGGCAGCACCAGCAGCGAACCGATAAATTTAAACAGCAGGCTGCCGAGCGCAACGCGTTTTCCGGCCGCGTTCGACGTGCTGTTGTTGAGCATCGCCAGCAGCCCGCTGCCGAGGTTGGCCCCGATCACCAGGCACAGCGCCACCTTAAACGAAATCACGCCGGTGGCGGTCAGCGTGGCGGTGATCAGCACCGCCGCCAGGCTGGAGTAGCTGATAATGGCAAACACCGCGCCGATCAGCGCATCCAGCATCACATCGCCGGTCAGCGAGGAGAACAGCACTTTCACCCCGGACGCCTGGGTGATCGGCGCGGCGGCGGCAACAATCAGCTGCAGCGCCAGCAGGATCAGCCCAAGGCCGATGCTGGCCCGCCCCAGCTGCCCGGCACGGGTCTGCTTGCGGCCGAGGAAGAACACCACGCCGAAGAAGATAAACAGCGGCGAAAGCCACGACAGATCGAAGGTCAGGATACGGGCCATCAGCGCCGTACCGACATCCGCGCCGAGGATCACTACCAGTGCAGGCGTCAGCCCGACCAGCTCCTGAGCAACAAAAGAGGTGACCAGCAGCGTGGTGGCGTTGCTGCTTTGCACCAGCGCGGTCACACCGATCCCGGCGAGGAACGCCATCGGTTTTTTTTCCACGCTGCGGCTGAGTACCCGCCGCAGATCGGCGCCGTAAACGCGCATGATGCCGGTACGCACGATGTGGGTTCCCCACACCAGCAGCGCCACGGCAGAAAGAAGATTTAACAGGGTTAACACCGGATATCGACCTCACAACGTCTGTAACATTATCAAACGCAAAGCGGCACGCGCTTTGCGTCCTAACGCTGTAAGTTTAGCCGATATAGCGAAAAAATCTTTTTAATCAGCGTGATATCAGGCAACTTCCCGCATCGTTTGCTTATCAAGCACTAAGCCTACCGGATAGCCCGCCGGGTGCAGATCGTCCACCGAGCGGTTCAGCACATCCACCAGCAGCTCCATATCCTGCACGCCGACCCGATAACGAATCACGTTGCCCAGCAGGCTGTGGCTGATAATTGACGCCGGGATACCCTGGTCCGGCGGGCACAGCCGCATTGATTCCGGACGGACAGCAACCTGACCGCTGAACCGCTGGCCGGTCAGCTTCAGCGCCTGCTCGGCGCTCAGCAGATTGTAGTTGCCCATAAATCCGGCGGCGAACAGATCGGCAGGCTGGGTGTACAGCGCTTCGGCGTTGCCGCTCTGCACGATTTTGCCTTTGTTCATCAGCACAATCCGGTCGGACATCGTCAGCGCCTCTTCCTGATCGTGGGTGACGAACAGGGTGGTGAGATTCAGCTCCTGCTGAATGCGACGGATCTGATCGCGCAGATGGCGGCGAATACGCGCATCCAGCGCCGACAGCGGTTCGTCCAGCAGCAGCAGACGCGGGCGGGTCACCAGCGAGCGCGCCAGCGCCACGCGCTGACACTGGCCGCCGGAGAGCTGATGCGGATAGCGGCGGGCGAAATCCACCAGCTCAACCAGCTCCAGCGCTTCCGCCACCCGCTGCTGGATCTCGGCGGCGGGCAGCTTTTGCATCTTCAGACCGAAGGCCACGTTGCGCTCAACGGTCATATTGGGGAACAGCGCGTAGCTTTGGAACACCATGCCGATGGCCCGCTTCTGCGGCGTCACCGGCACAATATCCTCTCCCCGCAGCAGAATACGGCCGCTGTCGACGGTGGTCAGTCCGGCGATGCAGCGCAGCAGCGTGGATTTACCGCAGCCGCTTGGCCCCAGCAGCGTCACCAGTTCGCCTTCTTCCGCGCTGAATTCAATATCCTGAAAGATGCTGGTGGCGCCATAGCTCTTATTCAGTTGGGTCACATGTAAATACGACATCGTCAGCCTCGTTCACGGTTCAGGGTATTAGCCAGCCAGGTGACCAGCAGGACAACAACGAAATAGGAGATAACCAGCGCACTGCTGAAGTGCCCGCTGCTGTTGCGGACGTTGTAGAGGTAAACCTGCAGCGTTTCAAAACTGGTGCCGACCAGCAGGTTAGCGAAGACAAACTCACCGATCAGGAAGGAGAACGATAGCAGCACGGCAATCGTCGCCCCTTTACGCAGGTTAGGCAGCACCACCAGCAGCGCGGCCTGCCAGGTGCTCGCGCCCAGCAGGTGGGCGGCATCGATCAGCTCACGCAGGTTAATCGCCTGCATATTGTTGGCGATGGCACGATAGATAAACGGCAGCGCGATAGTGAAGTAGCAGCCAATCAGGATCCACGGCGTGCCGGTCAGCATCAGCGGCGGCGATGAGTACAGCTGCAGCAGTCCCACCGAGGACACCACCGGCGGAATGGCAAACGGCAGCAGGATCAGGATATTCATCACCGCGTCGAGTTTCGGGAAGTAGTAAGCGATCACAAACATGGTCGGCAGCACCAGCAGCAGCGAGAACAGCAGCGAACCGAGGCAAATCAGCAGCGAGTGCCAGAGGGCCACCAGAAAACGCGGATCGCTCCACAGCTGGACCAGCCACTTGAGGGTTAAGCCGTCGGGCAGAATCGTTGCGCCCCAGCGGGTAGCCAGCGCGTAGAACAGCGTGGCCACCAGCGGCAGCGCGAGGATAACAAACACCAGCCAGACGATTATCCGGTGATAAACGTATTCACTTTTCGACATTGTTCCTCCTGCCTCAGCGCGCGTACTGATAGCTGCGACGCACCAGCCACTGATGAACCACGGTGATGATCGACATCAGCACCACCAGCAGCATCGCCAGCGCGCTTCCCATGTTGGGATCGAGCGAAACGTCGCCGGAGACCAGCGCCGCAATACGAACCGGAATGACGTTATAGTTGCCGGTGGTCAGCGCATAAATCGTGGCGTAAGCGCCCAGGGCGTTCGCCAGCAGGATCACGAAGGTGCCCACCAGCGCCGGGGTCATTACCGGCAGACCGACGTGCCGCCAGTAGCGCCAGCGGCTGGCACCGAGCAGGGCGGCCGACTCCTGCCACTCCTTTTTCAGCCCGTCAAACGCCGGATAGAGCAGCAGGATGCCCAACGGGATCTGGAACCAGGTGTAAACCACAATCAGCCCGTCGGTGGAGTAGAGCTTAAAGCCCTGCATGATTTCGTATTTACGCATCAGCAGCGTCAGGCAGCCGTTCAGGCCGAGCAGGATGACGAAGGCAAACGCCAGCGGCACGCCGGCAAAGTTGCTGGTCATATTGGTAAACGACATCAGGAAGCGGTGCAGCCTGCCGCCGCCGAGCTGATGCAGCGAATAGCCGCCCAGCAGCGCGATGAGGAGGCCATACACGCTTGACCAGAATGAGATATCCAGCGAGAAGCGTATCGCCTGCTGGTAAAACGTGGAGGTGAGGATGTCGGTGTAGTTGGCCCATCCCCAGGCCTCGTTCATCTCGCTGTAGAAGCTGTTAATCGCAATCCAGACCAGCGGCGCTATCTGAAAAGCGATGTAAAACACCGCAAACGGCAGCAGGCAAAGCAGCGCAAGCCCCTTTCCTTTCGTCATGCCAGCTCCCCCGACCGCAGCAGCGGCGCACAGACCGGCTTATCGTGCGGTACGCCGAGGATCTGACACACCGTGCCGCACAGCTCGGTTTGCTTCGGTGCGGCGTCCTCGCGCAGGGAAAACGCGGAACCGAAGACGAAGAGCGGTACCTGTGTTTCTTCCGGCAGGGTGCCGCCGTGACTGCGGTCGTCGTTCATACCGTGGTCGGCGGTGACGATCACCTGGTAGCCCTGGCGCAGCCACTCCGGCATCCACTGCGACAGATAGCCATCGGCCATGCGCGCGCGGTTGCGGTACTGGGAGGAGGAAAACCCGTGCTTGTGTCCGGTATCGTCGATGTTCATCGGGTGGATCAGCAGAAAGTCGGGCTGGTGGTTCAGCCGCAGGCTTTCGGCATCTTCAAACAGGTGCGAATCGGGATAAACATCATCCGAGTAAAAGTGGCCATACTGAATCGGCAAATCGATAGCTGCCGTATGACGATCGCGGGCGGGGACAAACGGCGTGCGGTTGTACAGCTCGCTGACCCAGTGATAGGCGGCCGCCGCGGTGGTCAGGCCGCCCTCACGGGCATAGTGAAAAATGCTTTGCTGCGTGCTCAGTCGACTGACGCCGTTGTGAATAATGCCGCTTTTCACCGGCGTAATGCCGGTGAGGATGCATTCATACAGCGGGCGCGAGAGCGACGGCAGCTCGCAGGTGATCTGGTAGCGCTGCCCGTTACCCTGCGCACATTCCGCATGAAGATAGCCCATTGCATCGCGTGCAACCTGAAAATTAAGCCCGTCCAGCACTACCAGAATCGTTTTCATCGTGTGGCCTTATTGCTTCATGTTAATGATGACGTTTTCCTGCCACATGCGCGGCAGCGCTTTCGAGGCTTTATCCCAGGCGGCCTGGTCGGCAATCGGGTGAGCGTTTTTGTACTCGCTGGCCGGCAGCAGTTTGGCCTGCACATCTTCCGGCAGGGTCAGATGCTCGGCGCGGATTGGACGGGCGTAGCCGCGCGCCAGGTTGATCTGACCGGCGTCGGAGAAGATATATTCACGCGCCAGTTTGGCGGCGTTCGGGTGCTTAGCGAATTTATTGATGATGGTGGTGTAGCCCGAAGTGATGGAACCGTCGGAGGGGATCACCACTTCAAAGCGGCTGCGGTCAATCTGGTCACGGTAGTTCAGGCCGTTAAAGTCCCAGACCACGGCGACCTGGATTTCGCCTTTTTCAATGTTGGCAATCACCGGGTCGGTCACGCCCAGACGGCCTTCTTTCGCCAGATCGCTAAAGAAGTCCAGCGCCGGTTTCAGGTTCTTCTCGTTGCCGCCCAGCGCGTAGCTTGCCGCCAGCACGCCGTTTGCCGCCTGTGCAGCAATGCCGACATCGCCGATGGTGACGACGTATTTGCCTTTTTTCAGATCGGCCCAGCTGCGCGGAATATCCTTCACCTGGTCTTTATTGATGATGAAGGCGATGGTGCCGGTATAGGCCAGCGCCCAGTGGCCGTCTTTGTCCTTCGCCCAGTCAGGAATTTGGTCCCAGGTGCTCGGTTTGTAAGGCTGGGTGACGCCCTTCTGCACGGCTAACGGACCAAATGAAGCCCCCACGTCACCGATATCGGCGCTGGCATTGCTTTTCTCAGCGGCGAATTTGGCAATTTCCTGCGCGGAGGACATGTCGGTGTCGCTGTGCTTGATGCCGTACTTGCTGGTGATATCTTCCCAGGTGCCTTTCCAGTTAGCCCAGCTGTCTGGCATGCCGACGCTGTTGACCTGACCTTCCGCACGGGCGGATTTTTCAAGCGCCGCCAGATCGGCGTCGGCAGCCCAGCTGCTGGCCGAAAACGACACAACGATGGCACTGGCTAACACGGATGCGAACAAAGATTTCATACTAATGCTCCAGGTGATAGGGTTAATGGCCTTCTGGACTAGTCCAGCAAGAACCGAGCCAATCTAACCTGGCACAGTGAATGTTTTATGACAGCGCGCGCTGGCTGTGGACTAGACCAGCAACTCCTGCCAGGATCGTAAGCGGTACGGCAAGGCGGGTTACGCGCGATTTATGTGCAGACTCGCACTAATTTGAGGCTCTGATGTGATGAAACCATTAACTGTGGATGTCATTTGCCGGTCGCTGGCCGCCCGTATTCGCCAGGGCGACTTCGCCGACAGCGGCCGCCTGCCCGCCGAGCGCATCCTGAGCGAGCAGTTCTCCACCACCCGCATTACGCTGCGTGAGGCGCTGGGCCAGCTGGAAGCGGAAGGGATGATTTATCGCGAACTGCGCCGGGGCTGGTTTATCGCCCCGCCGAGGCTGGCCTACGATCCGCTGCTGCGCAGCCACTTTCACGCCATGGCCGAACGTCAGGGGCGCAGCGCACGCACCGAGGTGCTGGATGCGCAGACGGTGGCTGCAGAAGCCGGGCTGGCGGCACGGCTGGAGATGCAGGAGGGAGAGGAGGTTTATCGTATTCGCCGCCTGCGGCGGATTGACGAGCGCGCGGTGCTGTACGTGGAGCACTATCTGAATCCGCGCTATTTCCCGCAGCTGCTGGAGCACGACTTAACGCGCTCGCTGACCCAGCTTTATCAGGAAGAGTACGGCATTCGCTATGGGCGCGTGGGTTTCACCATGCTGCCCGCGCCGCTGCCGGACTTCGCGGCCCCGGCGCTGAAAGTGGCGGCGGGCAGCCCGGCGCTGTTTATCACCCGGCTGAACCGTGACCAGCACGACCGGGTGATAGACTGCGACTGCGAATACTGGCGCTATGATGCGCTGTATATCGCCGTCGAGGTTGATTAGTCCGCGTCATACCCCAGGTTTGGCGCCAGCCAGCGCTCCACGTCGCTGACCGACATGCTTTTACGCTTCGCGTAGTCTTCAATCTGGTCGCGCTGCAGCTGCGCCACGGCGAAGTACTTGCTGTCCGGGTGGCTGAAGTACCAGCCGGACACCGACGCCCCCGGCCACATAGCGAAGGATTCGGTGAGCTTCATCCCGGTGTGGGCTTCCACATCCAGCAGCTGCCAGATCGCTGCTTTTTCGGTGTGCTCCGGGCAGGCCGGGTAGCCGGGCGCCGGGCGGATGCCCTGGTAGTTCTCGCGGATCAGATCTTCGTTACTCAGGTTCTCGGTGGCGGCAAAGCCCCAGATCACCTTACGCACCCGCTCATGCAGATACTCGGCAAAGCCTTCCGCCAGGCGATCGGCCAGCGCTTTAATCATAATTTTGTTGTAGTCGTCGTGCTGCGCGTCGAAGGCTTCCGCCAGCGCATCCTCTTCCAGCCCGCCGGTGACGGCAAACGCACCGAGGTAGTCGGCTTTACCGCTGGACTTTGGCGCAACGTAATCGGCCAGGCAGTAGTTCGGGAAGTCCGTCTTCTCTGTCTGCTGGCGTAAGTGATGACTCACTTGCAAAACTTCGGTACGCGACTCATCGCGGTATATTTCAACGTCGTCCCCCACGCGGTTGGCCGGGAAAATCCCCACCACGCCGCGCGGATTGAGCGTACCGTCGGCGCTGAGCTGGTCCAGCATGGCGTTGGCATCGGCAAACAGGCGCTTTGCCTCTTCACCCACCACCTCATCCTCGAGAATGCGTGGATATTTCCCCGCCAGCGACCACGTCATAAAGAACGGCGTCCAGTCGATGTAGTTGCGCAGGGTTTCGATGTTAGCACTCACTTCGCTTACGCCCAGCCGGTGCGCTGGCGGTGGAGTGTAGTTTTCCCAGTCAAACGAGAATGCGTTATCGCGCGCGGCCTGCAGGCTGACCGGCGGCGTGCGCGGCTTTTTGCGCGCGTGCTGAATGCGCACGGTGTCGTACTCTTTCCGCGTGCGGGCGACAAAATCATCGTACTGCGTCGCCGACAGCAGAGAGGACACCACGCCAACGGTCCGTGAGGCGTTCTGTACGTACACCGTCGGTCCGCTGTAGTTCTGTTCGATCTTCACCGCCGTGTGCGCCTTCGAGGTGGTCGCTCCGCCGATCAGCAGCGGCAGGGTGAAGCCCTGGCGCTCCATCTCCTTCGCCACGTTGACCATTTCGTCCAGCGACGGCGTGATCAGCCCGGACAGGCCAATAATATCGGCATTGACCTCGCGGGCGGTTTTCAGAATTTTGTCACTCGGCACCATCACGCCAAGATCGATAATTTCGTAGTTATTACACTGCAATACCACGCCGACGATGTTTTTACCGATGTCGTGCACGTCGCCCTTCACCGTCGCCAGCACGATTTTGCCGTTGGTGCTGCCCTTCTCTTTGCTGGCTTCGATATAGGGTTCCAGGTAAGCCACCGCCTGCTTCATCACGCGGGCGGATTTCACCACCTGCGGCAGGAACATTTTGCCTTCGCCGAACAGATCGCCGACCACGTTCATTCCGGCCATCAGCGGGCCTTCGATCACCTCAATCGGCCGGGTCGAGAGCTGACGGGCGGCTTCGGTATCTTCTTCAATAAACTCGGTGATGCCTTTCACCAGCGAGTATTCCAGACGCTTAGCCACTTCCCAGCCGCGCCACTCGGCCTGCTGCTTGTTGCTGTCGTCATCGGCTTTGCTGCCGCGGTATTTTTCCGCCAGCTCCAGCAGGCGCTCGGTGCCGTCGTCGCGGCGGTTCTGCACCACGTCCTCTACCGCTTCACGCAAATCGTCGGGCAGATCGTCATAAATCGCCAGCTGACCGGCGTTCACAATGCCCATATCCATACCGTTGCGAATGGCGTGATAGAGGAATACGGCGTGAATGGCTTCACGCACCGGGTCATTCCCGCGGAAGGAGAACGACACGTTGGACACGCCGCCGGAGATCATCGCGTGCGGCAGTTCGCGCTTGATGTCCTCACAGGCGCCGATAAAGTCCACCGCGTAGTTGTTGTGTTCTTCAATACCGGTCGCCACGGCGAAGATATTCGGGTCAAAGATAATATCTTCCGGTGGGAAACCCACCTCTTCGGTCAGCAGCTTATAGGCGCGGCGGCAGATTTCGATTTTTCGTGCACGGGTATCCGCCTGCCCGGTTTCATCAAAGGCCATCACCACCATCGCGGCACCGTAGCGCCTCACCAGCCGGGCGTGATGCAGGAACGGCTCTATGCCCTCCTTCATCGAGATAGAGTTCACGATCCCCTTGCCCTGGATGCACTTCAGGCCTTTTTCGATCACCTCCCACTTCGAGGAGTCGATCATAATCGGCACGCGGGCGATATCCGGCTCGCCGGCAATCAGGTTAAGGAAGCGCACCATCGCCGCCTCGGCGTCGAGCATCCCTTCATCCATGTTGATGTCGATAACCTGCGCGCCGCTTTCTACCTGCTGGCGGGCAACGTCCAGCGCTTCGTTGTATTTCTCTTCTTTGATCAGCCGTTTAAATTTCGCTGACCCGGTGACGTTGGTACGTTCACCGACGTTAACAAACAGCGTATCGCCGCTGATGTTCAGCGGCTCCAGCCCGGAAAGACGGCAGGCCACCGGCACCGCAGGCAGCGGGCGCGGAGCCACGCCCTCGACCGCCGCCGCCATCGCGGCAATATGTTCCGGCGTGGTGCCGCAGCAGCCGCCGACGATATTCAGGAACCCGGAACGCGCCCATTCACCGATCTGTTCCGCCATGATTGTGGCATCCAGATCGTATTCACCAAAGGCGTTGGGCAGACCGGCGTTAGGGTGAGCTGACACATAGCTTTCGGCGATGCGCGACAGCTCGGCCACGTACTGGCGAAGCTCGTCCGGGCCCAGCGCACAGTTCAGGCCGAAGGAGAGCGGCTCTGCGTGGCGCAGCGAGTTGTAGAACGCTTCGGTGGTTTGCCCGGAGAGCGTTCGGCCGGAGGCATCGGTAATGGTGCCGGAGATCATCAGCGGCAGCGAAACGCCCAGCGCCTCGAATTCGGTTTGTACGGCGAAAATCGCCGCCTTGGCGTTCAGCGTATCGAACACCGTTTCAATCATGATGATGTCTGAACCGCCCTCGACCAGTGCGCGGGTCGACTCGCGGTAGGCTTCCACCAGCCGATCGAAGGTGACGTTACGGAAGGCCGGGTCGTTAACGTCCGGAGAAATCGAGCAGGTGCGGTTGGTCGGGCCCAGCACACCGGCAACGTAGCGCGGGCGATCCGGCGTTTTTGCCGTCCACTCGTCGGCACAGGCGCGCGCCAGTTTTGCCGCCGCGTAGTTTATTTCTGCCGACAGCGATTCCATCTGGTAATCGGCCATGGCAATGGTGGTGGAGTTAAAGGTGTTGGTTTCAAGGATGTCGGCACCGGCGGCAAGATAGCCGTGATGGATCTCGCTAATGACATCGGGTTTAGTCAGCACCAGCAGGTCGTTGTTGCCTTTCAGGTCGCAGGGCCAGTCGGCAAAACGCGCACCGCGGAAATCCCCTTCTTCCAGCCGGTAGCTCTGGATCATGGTCCCCATGCCGCCGTCCAGCAGCATAATGCGTTTTGCCAGCTGCTGATGCAGCGCTTCAATTCTGTTGCTCACAAACCAGCCCCTTCACTCGTCACCGATGGCACCACTGCCCGCTGGTCATACTGGCACAACTTTTGCGCGGGTAACAGCGGCGGCTGATGAGACATTCTCAGTTATTCGACAAACTGATCCGACCAGATCGCAACGCGTTGCATTATTAGCCAATAAAACGAAAATGATTTCCATATGGTGAAAAATAAAGGACTCAGATATGGCTACCCCCGTCCCGGTTAAACGCGGCAAGAAACCCCGTACTGCCGGCGCTCAGACAGCACAACCTGCTGGCCAGGTTCAGTCGTTAACCCGCGGCCTCAAGCTGCTGGAGTTTATTGCCGAGTCCCACGGCAGCGTGGCGCTGACCGAACTGGCCCAGCAGGCCGGGCTACCCAACTCCACCACGCACCGATTACTGACCACCATGCAGCAGCAGGGATTTGTGCGCCAGGTGGGTGATTTAGGCTTATGGACCATCGGTGCGCACGCGTTTGTGGTAGGCAGCAGCTTCCTACAAAGCCGTAATCTGCTGGCGCTGGTGCATCCGATGCTGCGCAGGCTGATGGAGGAGTCAGGCGAGACGGTTAACCTGGCGGTGCTGGATCTCAGCGATCATCAGGCGGTGATTATCGACCAGGTTCAGTGTACCCAGCTGATGCGCATGTCGGCACCCATCGGCGGCAAGCTGCCGATGCACGCCTCCGGCGCGGGTAAAGCGTTCCTTGCCAACCTCAATGAGAAGCAGGTAACCGAGCTGCTTCACCGCCAGGGGCTGCACCATTACACGCCGAAAACGCTGATGTCGCCGCAGAGCCTGAAAGATAACCTGGCGCAGACGCGTAAAGCGGGCTATTCCTTTGATGATGAAGAGCATGCGCTGGGATTACGCTGCGTTGCTGCCTGCATTTACGATGAGCATCGCGAACCGTTTGCCGCGCTGTCGATTTCCGGCCCGATTTCCCGTATCACCGACGATCGCGTGACCGAGATCGGCGCGATGGTGATTAAAGCGGCAAAAGAGATCACCCGCGAATACGGCGGCAGTCACTGACTGCCCGTCAACGCAGTCTATTGATTATTTTTCAACGCTGAGGGTTTTGGATGGATAAGGACGTTCTGTACCAACTGGTTTGTATGGACAATCTGCCACAGAGGCGGGTTTCCGTCCGGTCAACGTTTTCAGACGCTGGGAGGAGCCTGAGCGATGCCTGATTCACGCTTATCCCTCGATCGCCGCTTGGTCAGCACGCTGCTGGTCACCGTTTGCCGCTTACTCACCGGTATTCGCTCCCGCTGGCACAGCGAGCCGGCCCCGGAAAAAACCCGCATCTATTATGCCAACCACAGCAGCCACCTCGACGGCCTGGTGATCTGGGCCAGCCTGCCGCCGCAGATGCGCACCCGGGTTCACCCGGTGGCGGCGGCGGATTACTGGCTGGGTTCCCGCCTGCGGCGCTATCTGGCACTGCGGATTTTTGGCGCGGTGCTGGTTGAACGCCGCCCTGCCGGGGAGCGGGAGGCGAAACCGGAAAAAGTACACAGCGCGGATATCGCGCCGGTTGTGCCGGATGCCAATGCGAACACCGGCAGCCCGCAACAAGAGAACGGTGACATCGGTAGCATGTCTTTGCAGAAAGAACACATTGAGGCTAGCGACATGACCCTGTCAGACCAGGGCCATGGTGCGAACAGCTCATCGATGAGCAAAGACGTTCTGCTGCCGCTAAAGCAGGCGCTGGACAGCCAGCACTCGCTGATCCTGTTCCCCGAGGGTACGCGCGGCAGCGGCGAGCAGCTCAACAGCTTCAAGAGCGGCCTTTACCACCTCTCCAAAGCCTATCCGCATGTCGAGCTGGTGCCGGTTTGGCTGGATAATCTTAACCGGGTACTGCCGAAAGGGTCGCGGCTGGTGGTGCCGATTATCTGTAGCGCCACCTTCGGTGCGCCGCTGCCGGGTGCGGAAGACGGGGAAGATAAACAGGCCTTTCTGGCAAGGACTAAAGCCGCACTGGAGGCGATTGCACCATGAAAATCTGGGATACCGAACTGAGCTGGCTGCTGTGCGGCCTGTTTGGCCTGCTGCTGGTGGCCAGCATCATTGGCGGCGTGCTGGCAAAGTTTAAGCAGAATGACACTATCGCAAACCTGAACGCGCGCATTCGCGCCTGGTGGGTGATGTGCATTATCTCCGTACTGGCGATGACGCTCGGGCCCATCGGGTCGACGGTGCTGTTTATGCTGATGTCGTTCTATGCGCTGCGGGAGTGTATCACCCTGCTGCCGACGCGCCGCAGCGATCACGAGGCGCTGTTCTGGTGCTTCTTTGTCATCCTGCCTTTGCAGTACCTGCTGGTCGGCATTGAGTGGTACGGCGTGTTTGTCATCCTGATCCCGGTTTACGCCTGGCTGTTTATTCCTGCCCGGCTGGCGCTGGCGGGGGATACCAGCCATTTCCTGGAGCGCGCGGCTAAAATACAGTGGAGCATGATGATCGCCGTTTACTGCATCAGCCACGCTCCGGCCCTGCTGATGCTGCAGATCCCCGGCTATGAGCAGCAGAATATCAAGCTGCTGCTGTTCCTGATGATTGTGGTGCAGATTTCCGACGTGCTGCAGTATGTGTTCGGCAAGCTGTGGGGCAAACGCCCGATTGTGCCGAAGCTCAGCCCGAATAAAACGGTGGAGGGCTTTGTCGGCGGCATCCTCAGCGCCAGCCTGGTCGGCATGGGGCTGTGGTGGATAACCCCGTTTGCGCCGTGGCAGGCGTTTCTGATTTCACTGCTGATCACCCTGCTCGGCTTCCTGGGCGGCCTGTGCATGTCGGCAATCAAGCGCGATCGTGGCGTGAAAGATTTCGGCGCGATGCTCGAGGGGCACGGCGGCATGATGGATCGCATCGATTCACTCTGCTTCGCCGCGCCGGTATTCTTCCACGTGGTGCGCTACTTCTATACCTGATTTTCAGCACGCCTGGCCGAGCTGGCCGTCGCCGTAGCGCTGGCAAAAGCGCTGCCGGCGGCGGTAGGCAAAGACATCTTCAATATGCCCGTTGCGGATCCGCTGCTGTAGCCCGCGCCAGAAGTCGGCGCGGAACAATTCGCCGTGCATGTCGTCGAACAGCCGCGCTATCTTTGGGTCCGCGCAGAGGTAGTGGCGAAACTCTTCCGGGAAAACATCCTCCGGCGCCACGCTGTACCACGGCTCGTGGCTCAGTTCGTCTTCCGGGTAGCGCGGCGGCGGGATGTCGCGGAAGTTCACTTCGGTCATATAGCTGATTTCATCGTAGTCGTAGAACACCACGCGCCCGTGGCGGGTGACGCCGAAGTTTTTATACAGCATATCGCCGGGGAAAATATTGGCCGCCGCCAGCTGCTTCACCGCGTTGCCATACTCTTCAATCGCATCGTGCCGCTGCCGATCGTCGGACTGTTCCAGCCACAGATTGAGCGGCGTCATCCGGCGTTCCATATACAGATGGCTGATGATTAACATCTCCCCCTGCTGCTGTAGTTTTTCCGGTACCTCGTGCCACAGCGCGGCCAGCAGATCCGGGCTGAGCCTCGCCTGTTCGATGGCGAAGTTTTCAAACTCCTGGGTGTCGGCCATGCGGCCAACGCGATCGTGCTCTTTGACCAGCTGATAGCACTGGCGTACCCGCTGCGGCGTGACGTCCTTCTGCGGCGCAAAGGTGTCTTTGATCACCTTAAACACCCGGTCAAATCCCGGCAGCGTAAACACCAGCATTACCAGGCCCGGAACGCCGGGGGCGATAACGAACTGTTCGCGGGTGGCGGCCATATAGTTGAGGTATTCCCGGTAGCTTTCCGTTTTGCCGTGCTTCTGGCAGCCAATCGCCATATACAGCTCGGCGGTGGTTTTCCCCGGCAGGATCTCCCGCAGCCACTCGACCAGCGCGGCGGGCAGCGGCGCATACACCATGAAGTAAGAACGGGCGAAGCCGAAGACGATGCTGGCCTCGCGGTTGCGGGTCAGGCAGGTATCGATAAACAGCTCGCCCGCATCGCTGCGGTGGATGGGCAGCAGGAACGCGCATACACCGGAAGGCGTGCGCAGTTTAGCCACCAGCCACGCCGCTTTATTGCGGTAAAACAGCTCGTTGGCGACCTGCAGCGTTGCCTGCTGCAGGTCGCTTTCACTGAAGTTTTCCCGCAGATGGCTGATGATAAACGTGATATCCCGCGCCAGATCCTGCCACGGCAGGCGCAGCGGCAGATCGTGCAGCAGGCGATTCAACAGCGGCTGCCAGCCTGCCGACGCGCTGAACTCCCGCGCCAGCGGCCGCGGGATCGTACGAAAGCGCCGCTCGGGCTGAGAGCTGAAAATAAACAGCCGTTCCGGCGTCAGCGACTGATGGCTGAACAGACGGCAGTAAACGGAGTTGAAGAAGCTTTCGGCAATTTCGAAACGCGGATAGTCCGGCAGCAGCCCGGTGTAGATGCTTTTTACCTGCTGCAGAACGTCCCGATCTTCCGACTGTGTGCCGGTGATGCAGCGTAGCTGTTCAACAACCAGCCCGACGTGGTGATCGTAAAGATGGATACGCGCCTTCATCGCCTGCTGCACCGCCTGCCAGTCGGCCTGCTCAAAGCGCTGCTGGGCACCGGCGGTAATTTCCAGAAAGCGACCGTACTGGGCATCGAACCCCTGCAGGATAGTCTGGGCTATCAGCGTTTCCCTCTCCGACATCGTTCACCTCATCAACCGGCTAAACATGTTGTGGCGGGCCAGATAGCCCGCCCGTTTATCAGAACTGATCTTCTTCTGTAGAACCGGTCAGCGCGGTGACGGAAGAGCTGCCGCCCTGGATAATGGTGGTCACGCGGTCAAAGTAGCCGGTCCCCACTTCCTGCTGATGGGAAGAGAAGGTGTAGCCCTTGTCGATAGCGGCAAATTCCGGCTGCTGCACTTTTTCCACGTAGTGGCGCATTCCCTCGCCCTGCGCGTAGGCCTGTGCGAGGTCAAACATGTTGAACCACATGCTGTGAATGCCGGCCAGGGTGATGAACTGGTATTTGTAGCCCATGTCCGACAGCGCCTGCTGGTAACGGGCGATGGTGCGATCGTCGAGGTTCTTCTTCCAGTTAAACGACGGCGAGCAGTTGTAGGCCAGCAGCTTGCCCGGGAAGCGGGCGTGGATGGCTTCGGCGAAGCGTCGCGCCTGGTCTAGATCCGGTTTTGACGTTTCGCACCACACCATATCAGCATACGGCGCATAGGCCAGCCCGCGGCTGATGGCCTGTTCGATCCCGGCACGGGTGCGGTAGAAGCCTTCCTGAGTGCGTTCGCCGGTCACGAATTCACGGTCGTACTCGTCGCAGTCGGAGGTGATCAGATCGGCGGCATCCGCATCGGTGCGGGCGATCAGCACCGTGGGGACGCCCATCACATCCGCAGCCAGCCGTGCGGCAACCAGCTTCTGTACGGCTTCCTGGGTTGGCACCAGCACTTTACCGCCCATATGGCCGCACTTCTTCACCGAGGCCAGCTGGTCTTCGAAGTGCACTCCGGCAGCGCCGGCCTGAATCATCGACTTCATCAGCTCAAAGGCGTTCAGCACGCCGCCAAAACCGGCTTCCGCATCGGCGACGATCGGCAGGAAATAATCCACGTAGCGCGGATCGCCCGGATCAATGTCGTTGGCCCACTGGATCTGATCCGCACGCTGGAAGCTGTTGTTGATGCGCTCAACCACCGACGGCACCGAGTTCACCGGGTAAAGTGACTGGTCCGGGTACATGCTCGAGGCCAGGTTAGCGTCGGCGGCCACCTGCCAGCCGGAGAGGTAAATTGCCTCAATGCCGGCTTTCGCCTGCTGTAATGCCTGGCCGCCGGTCAGCGCGCCGAGGCTGTTAACGTAGCCTTTTTTCGCACCGCCGTTGAGCAGCGCCCACAGCTTTTCAGCGCCCTGCTGGGCCAGCGTACAGGCCGGATTGACCGAACCGCGCAGCTTCACCACTTCTTCCGCGCTGTAAGGGCGGGTAATGCCTTCCCAACGTGCATCGCGTCGGGATTGTTCGATTTGTTGGATCTGTTGGGTACGTGAGTTCATAGCAGTGTTCCTTGTCAGGTTCAGGGAAGTAAGCGGTAGCCGGGTAATGTCAGGAATTCAACCAGTTCGGATTCTGTCGTGATACGTTCCATTAAGGCGGCGGCCTCTTCGAAGCGGCCCTGCTCGAAGCGCTGACCGCCGAGCTCTTCGCGGATGACCAGCATCTCTTCCGTCAGCATCCTGCGGAAAAGCGCCTGGGTTACGGTTTCACCGCTTTGCAGCGTTTTTCCGTGGCGGATCCACTGCCAGATGGAGGTGCGGGAGATTTCCGCCGTCGCGGCATCTTCCATCAGCCCGTAAATCGGTACGCAGCCGTTGCCGTTAATCCAGGATTCGATGTACTGCACCGCCACACGAATATTGGCGCGCATTCCGGCTTCGGTTCGCTCGCCGTCACATGGGGCCAGAAGCTGTTCGGCGGTGATGGCGGCATCCTCTTCACGCGTCACGTGCAGCTGGTTCAGCTCGTCGCCCAGCGTCTGGTTAAAGACCTCCATCACCGTATCCGCCAGGCCGGGATGCGCAACCCAGGTACCGTCGTGACCGTTGCTGGCTTCGCGCTGTTTATCGGCTTTCACCTTGTTCAGTACCCACTCGTTGCGTTCCGCATCTTTGCTCGGGATAAAGGCCGCCATTCCCCCCATCGCGAATGCGCCACGACGGTGACAGGTTTTAATCAGCAGCCGCGAATAGGCATCAAGGAAGCCCTGATCCATGGTGACCGACTGCCGATCCGGCAGAACACGATCGGGGTGGTTTTTCAGCGTTTTGATGTAGCTGAAGATGTAATCCCAGCGCCCACAGTTGAGGCCTACGATGTGATCGCGCAGGCTCCAGAGGATCTCATCCATCTGAAATACCGCCGGCAGCGTTTCGATCAAAAGGGTGGCTTTGATCGTACCGCGCGGCAGATCGAAACGATCTTCGGCGTAGCTGAACACTTCACTCCACCAGGCGGCTTCCTGATACGTCTGCGTTTTCGGCAGGTAAAAATAGGGGCCGCTCCCTTTCGCCAGCAGTGCCTCTACGTTGTGGAAGAAGTAGAGGGCGAAATCAAACAGGCTGCCCGGAATCGCCTCTCCCCGCCAGGTAACGTGTTTTTCCGGCAGGTGCAGGCCGCGAACGCGGCAGATCAGCACCGCCGGATTCGGCTTCAGCTGGTAGATTTTGCCCGCTTCATTGCTGTAGCTGATGGTGCCGTTAACCGCATCGCGCAGGTTGATCTGCCCGGCGATCACTTTGTCCCAGCTCGGGGCCAGTGAATCTTCGAAATCGGCCATAAACACGTTGACGTTGGCATTCAGGGCATTGATCACCATCTTGCGCTCAACGGGACCGGTAATTTCCACCCGGCGGTTCTGCAAATCCCGCGGAATGCCGCGGATCTGCCAGTCACCGTTTTTAATGGAAGTCGTTTCCGAAATAAAGCCAGGCAGCTCACCGGCATCGATTCTGCGCTGGGTTTTTACTCGTTCTTCCAGCAGCGCGTTGCGCTGTGGCGTGAAGCGCGTCACCAGTTCGGTAAGGAAATCGACCGCTGCATCCGTGAGAATTTCGCGTTCCTGCTGGCCAGGCCGGCGCTGGAAGGTGAGATCCGCGCTTATTAGCTGTTGTGTCATACCCCTGCTCCTGTCAGTTTCGTCCGCCTGGCGTGACGATCGTTAAGTGGACAATCTTTAACCCGCAGGATCAAAATATAAACAGTTAATTTTCAAAATCAAAAACTATTTCCATTTTAATTATTAAATGGTTTTAATTAATTGATTTATATCAGAATAAAAATACTTGAAGATGTGAAGGTGTTTTCATCATGATTTTTGATGCGTAAAGAAATGGATCGATTCAGCAGATTTCGACTGAACAGGCTGGATTATAGATGGGGAGTGGCACAAGAATGGGTTTGGGGATCGACCCGATCGCAGGAATCAGCCTGGCTGATTATGCCTGCAACCGGGTGGGAACAATCAGTCCAGCGTTGGGTTCATATGGCGCAGATCGAATGGTGTGATCTGGTAGACGTAGTAGTTTAACCAGTTTGAAAAGAGCAGGTTGCCGTGACTTCTCCAGCTCGCGCTTGGCGGAAGCTCGGGATTGTCCTGCGGGAAGTAGTTGTAGGGGATCTCGGGCTTTAGCCCCGCTTCGTAGTCGCGGTGATATTCGCCCGAGAGCGTCAGCGCATCGTATTCCGGATGCCCGGTAACGAAGGCCAGGCGTTTATCTTTGCTGGCAAACAGGTAAGCACCGGTTTTTTCAGATTCGGCAAAGATTTCCAGATCGGTGTAATCACGCAGGATCTGCGCCGGGAAATCGGCATAGCGCGAGTGGGGTGCCAGGAAGGTATCGTCAAAACCCCGCGTCAGTAGCGCATGCGGATGGAGGATCTGGTGTTCGAACACGCCCGATAGCTTGTTTTCCCGCGTCTGCTTAGGAATGCCGTACAGAATGTTCAACGCGGCCTGTACCGCCCAACAGACAAACAGCGTGGAGGTCACGTGCTCACGCGCCCAGTGCAGTACCTGCTGGATCTGCGGCCAGTAGGCAACATCGCAGAAATCGACCAGTCCGAGCGGGGCTCCGGTGACGATCAGCCCATCGTAGTTATCGTGCTTGATGTCTTCGAAATTGCAGTAAAAGTTATTAAGGTGCTCGCTGGGCGTGTTGCGGGACTCACGGCTGTCGATGCGCAGCAGCTGAATATCAATCTGTAACGGTGAATTGGAAAGCAGACGCAAAAACTGGTTTTCAGTTTCGATCTTCTTTGGCATCAAATTCAGTACCAGCACCTTCAAGGGACGGATCATCTGAGTGCTGGCACGAGTTGACGTCATAACAAAGACGTTCTCATTGCGCAGAAAACTCACGGCTGGTAATTCATCAGGTACCCTGATCGGCATGGTCAACTTCCTCACTACATACGTTTATACGTTTAGACATCCAGATGCCTGAAGATAGCGTGATGCATAACAAAAGTCGAGTTGTTCATAAGATAGTTGAAAATGTTTCAGGGTGAGGAGCAGCCAGCGGATCCCGTGGCGAATTATCGCGGTGATATCGCATTTTAATCTGGCTGCAGTGAAAACTCAGAAGTCGTAACTCAGGCGCACAAAGTTCACATCGCCGAGTCTGTCGGTGCTGGAGGTAAACATATGTTCATAATCAACGCTGAACCCGTAGGCAAAGGCAAGCAGGATGCCCACTCCGTTATCGATGCGCTTGTAGTCCCTGCCGCTGACGTACTCCAGGCGGTCACCCATAAAGAAGGGCTGCACGGTTTTCAGACCCGCGCGATCGATATGAACGTTATAGCCAGCATAGTACTCAATGCCCCACGCATTGCCGGCAAAGTAGTTATCCGTGCGGTGAGATTGCGTTTGCAGGAAGTTTTTGTACCAGCCACCCCCCACGGCGAAGGTCCAGTTATCGGGTACCCAGCTCAGGGCAGCCCCCATAATATGCTGATTATAGGTTTTGTCATCGTCAGCGCCCGGGTGCTTGATGGTTGCACGTGTCTCATTCCACGCCATACCAAGACTAAGATCGTCGGCGATATGGTAGTCAAATCCCAGCGATCCTCCGCCTTTTCGACGATAACGGGTGCCGTCACCGACCAGGTACTCACTGTCTGGAAATAACCAACCGCCATACAGATCGAGCCTGCCGTAGCTGTTTTTAAACTTGAGCTGTTTACGCGGACGGTATGAACCGTCATAAGCTCCGTTGATGCCCACGCCCGAGGCCTGGGCGAGCATATCATCGTCCCAAAGGTCAGTTTTTGCCGCGACAACGTCGTAGTAGATGCTGGTTTGCTGACCGATGGTTAACTCTCCCATATCATCGGCTTTCAGCCCGGTGAAGAGCATACGCCGGGTGGTGTAGGTGCTGCCCTTCTCGTAGTGATTTTTCCAGTCAAACAAGGCTGGCATGTTCACACCCACTTCGTAATAGGTGTACCAGCTTACGCCATCGCGCAGATAGTAGTCCGCTGCGAAGCCAAAACGGGTCTGGTTATCGCCATCATCGAAGCCATTTCGCTGGTAGGAGCCTTTGTCGCTGCCACCCATAACGTCATTGAACTGTGGACGGATGCTGCCGTTCACGGAGAGATTGAGCCGGCTCAGCCAGTCCGGGCTGTCTCTGTTCTGCTGTAATAGCGTAACTTCTGCGCAAAGATCGGTATTCCAGCAGGCGAACATCAGCAGGCCGGCGTGGATAGCATATCTTTTTTTGGATGCGATCATCTGTTCCCCAACTGTCCTTTTGAGGTTGATTGTCATAAGCCGTCTATTTTGAGTGAAAGGGAGGGGAATAGTGGGGGTGTTTCGTGCGCAGATCGCACCGGGAAGCATGTTCTGTTGCCTGCAGACGAGCAGGAAACATTCGGTTATTGCTGACTTCATTGAGCGCTGGCTGTCGGCGCAAAGAAAGTAGATTAAGCGGAGATTATCAGGTGCGTAAACGCAAAAAGGCCACCCGTAAGGGTGGCCTTCTGCTTTATTTGATGCCTGGCAGTTTACGGCCCACTTCCCTGTGGGCCGCCCTCCGGGTGTCGCG